>NZ_JALBUF010000022.1 GCF_022606465.1 Sulfoacidibacillus ferrooxidans | reverse complement strand
TTGCATCTGGAGCCGCGTTACTCACATCTACTTCTGCCAAACCATTGTTGTCATTCACGACAAGAGAAGGGGTGGCTACAGTCGATTGAGCAGTATAAGTCACCGTATTCGATTGAGCACTTTGCTGACCATCGTAGGTTTGCACGACATAGTAGCTACCGCTAGGCAGATTGTCAAAGGAGGCATTACCATTTGAATCGGCTGTGGTTGAACTCACCTCTTGACCAAATGAAGTATACAGATTGACGGTTGCATCTGGAGTAGCATTACTGATAGTTAACGTTACTAATCCATAATAGCTAGTATTCATCGTAACAATCGGTATGGGAAGTGTCCCTGATCCTACTGAACCTCCTGATGTACCCGTTTCAGTTTGCTCTAAGTTAATCCACTCATTGGTATACTGTATGGATGTATCTTGCAATTTTAAAATAGACGATTGAAGTGCGGATACTGCCCCATTGTAAGAAGAATGATAAGAAAATTGGTTCCCTCTGTCATGAAAAGAACGAATTTGATTGTCAATTAGATTTAATTGTTGCCCAATAGTTAGCCAATCTTGACGGGAGTGTTCAAATGAACGACGACCAAATGAACTGCGATTATTTTTAAATCGATTGACTTGATCCCATGCAGATTGAGATTGTTGAAGAATCTGATCACGTTGTTGTTGCAATTGTTGTAGACTTTGATCATTTGAAGTATTCACTTGAGTCATGTCTGCTTCTTGATTGGCTAAAGTTTGCTCAGACTGGTACAAGGCAGATACTTGAGTATTAATCGTTTGAACGGCATTGCTCAATGCAACAATTTGAGGATTGGAAACAGATGAGGACTGTGCTGTTTGTAAAAGAGAAGTCTCCTCTGAAACATTGGACTGATACTGGGTATCAAAAGAAGTACTAGCAAATGCCATGGATACACTAGACAGTGGAATCAGTACAACGGCAGAAGCTACTAGTCCCTTTGTTACTTTCATTTTTTTCATTAGATGGCCTCCCGTTATCATATCAAGCTACTTTATTTTCAAATGTAGTAGGTACGGATGACAACTTGAAAAAGAAGAAACTATCGTTCATCCGTATGGCAAGCTACGTTTTTTACATGATATAGTTATCACTAATGACCATCTCACCTCACCCTTTTGGGTTCACTTTCCTACAAAGGTTTTGCGTAATGCATGTACCACGTTCTTAAGTTTATCAAGACTCTCTTAAAATTCTCTTCGAAAATAACGACAAAGAGTTGAAGGGAAAACGTATAAAAATATACTATTATTGTATTTACAAGTATCTTCCATGTGGTGGTTGGTCATGAGATCACACCCGCTTTCTTTTCGTTAATGAAAATCCTAAGCCTGATCCCATCTCAATCATCCGTTGTGCATCACACCACGTATCCTAAATTCATCAAATGTATGGTATAATTTTCGGGAACATATATTCCAAATGGGGTAGAAGTCATGACTCGAACCTATAAGCAGAGACAAAAGAAACCGATAAGCGGTACCTTCCCACGCAAACCGCTGATCGATCTTGTTTGGCTCAAAAAACAAGAACGAAAAATAGCTAGTGGACATGTGGATATCATGCAACGTGCATTACATAGCATCGAAAAACATCAAGCCTATCTCCTCATTGCTCCTACGATGGAAGAGTACATCCACATACAATTTCCTTTTTGGGTGCATCCATTGCTCTCCCTTCCACCACCGTGCACGCATGTACAACTCGTCCATCTACCGTCGTTGACGATGTGTGATGATTGCCGCCTGACCTTTTGCTCGAAAAAAGTGGAGTGAAAATGGATGGTTTTTGGACTTGTTTTTTTGATACGCTTGTGATAAGGAAAGAAATCACTCATGGGGGGCTGGCGAGAGATGGGGTATAATTACGTGGTTGTCGCCAATAACGACAAAACCAGAATCACCAATTCAGATTTACCACCACAAGAATTTTTAGATGAATTGTTTTACTATACAGACGGGTTAGAGTTGAGTCCGTATAATGGTGTAAATTCAGTGGACGCACTGGGTGACATCATGTATGAGTGCCACCTCGTCCCTCTTTGGTAGAATGGAAGTGTTGGACATCTGGCGTGAAGAGCAGCAAAAACAGGCTAAGGAAGACTCAAAGATCACCAAGATAAGTTGACATCACTCAATCTACCGAGGGACAAATTTACACCACATTTAGGACTTGATCCAGATTGATACCAGCCATGGGACAACTCATGACATTTCGCACATTGTCAAATCCGGTTTGCAAGGGTGACATATCCACGCGACTCAAAGCAGAAAAAATCGCCGGAACATCTTTAATTTGAATCCAGCGTAATTGCACGCCTTGACGCTTCGTGATATCCATAACCGATTGTCCATACCGCTCTGCCAGTTGACCCAAAGTCATCCATTGAGGGATTGTTAGCACGTCGCACGGTAGGCGAATGCAACATGAAACATCCTGGCGTGGTGTCTCGAGCGAATAATCCAACCCAACGAAGACGAGCAAGATCCTCCGCGCTCAGCGATGCAAAACCATTTTGTGCAAATTGTTCAATGTCGTGCAGCACAAGAAGGCCATCTTTTTGTCGCTTGACTTATTCAATGTTAAGCATCTGCGACCCCCTCTTTCACTCATTTGTTTTAAATCTGACATTTTAGATGGCAATTCAAGAGTGCTCTTGAGTGACCATCTACTGTGGAAATTTAGGCTTGCGACAAGGGCTATTAAACTGACGATCGCAAACGGCGTGAACCCCCACTGGTAATTGCCAAAATGCGCCTTGGTTAAGCCGAGAACCATAGGGAAAAGAAAGCCTCCGAGTCCTCCGGCCTCTCCGACCATACCCGTTATGAGTCCAAAGCGATCGGTGAACATTTACGGTAGAAATTGAAATAAAGCTCCATTATCAAGGCCGAAAAGTATCATTATAAGGAGTAAGTCTGCTTCCACTGCTCTCCGCGATTGAAACCACAACATAGATATTGTAGAAATAAACAACAAGCCAAACACGACCTGCAGAATTCTTGACGCACCAATTCGATCAGCCAACCAACCACCTACTGGACGAGATACGCTGCCGGCCAGTGCGAGCAAGGACACGATATCCGCGGGTTCAATAGGATTCAACGCAAATTGATTGTGGAAGTAGATACTCATATAGCTGCTCATACCCACAAATCCACCAAAGGTAAGGGCATAATATCCGCTTGCCAATCAAGCATCTCGATTTGTAAACACTCCCTTACGCGCTGTGAAATTGGTTGTTGCGTGAATTGAGCGTGGGGCCTCGCGCGCCCAAAACAGGAGTAGCAGCAAGACGATGAATAGGGGAAATAGGGCGACGGCAAAATCCACGTGCCAACCAAACGATTTGGCGATTCTGCCCGCAAAAAATGTAGCGAGTAGCGTGCCTGTGTTGCCCGCTCCGACTAAACCTAGGACCAGTCCCTGCTTATTTAAGTCATACCAGCGACCGGCCAGTGGCATATCAATCCTTTTATGAGAGCCAGATCCGAACCAGGTACCAATTGAACATGCAAATCAGCAAATGTCCCCGTTTTAGATTCGCGCGGATCTAAGACAGCAAGAATACCTCCACGTATGCGCATGCTTTGTAGATATTGGAGGAGCGTTGGTTGGCATTCGGCTACGTTGCTTCCTACTAGAATCAAAAAATCAGTATGAGCTATGTCCTCGGCAGGAAAGAGTGATCCTCTATCAAGTCCGAAGGCTTGGTTCATAGCTGTCGCAGCCGCAGCCATACAGTATCGTCCGTTGTAATCGATAGGCTTCGTTTTCAGTACTGTACGTGCAAATTTCCCTAACAGATAGGCTTCCTCGTTTGACAAACTCCCACTGCCATATATCGGCACAGCGTCTTGTCCAAAGTTTTTCTGAATATATTAAATTTTTTTAGGCGAGGGTTAACGCCGATTGGAGGTCCGCCTCTATAAAGCCAGTAGATGTTCGTACAAGTGATGTAAGCAGTCTGTCAGGGTGCTGAGATGTCCCTAACGAATACGCCCCCTTTCTGCAGAGTTTTCCTTTAGAAATAGGGTGCCCTTTGACTGGCGAAAGTTTAGACTTGGCTCTTTGTTTAGAAGCACTTTGGACTAATGCACACTACAAAATGGACAATGTGTCACATGAGATCCCATCTTACACAACACTTCACCAATTATGTAAATTTATATGATATATAACTTAACATAATTGGTGAAATGTTAAAGTGATTGCACTTTAATTGATAATTCGTATAAATAAACATAACATTGAACTAGTGAGGTGTACCCGTTCTCATCGCTAAAATTTATTTTTAAGCAATTGATCAGATCATAAGTACCCGAAATTCATTTCGTGTCTATATGACAAACTACGAATTATAGATGAAATATTTCTATTATTATACTTTTAAAATTAAACTGGTAGAATAGACGTTGTAGGGGTGTACGTCCTTATTACCTCCTGAGAAAGCTGGGAGAAGAAGGTAAGGAGATGCTTGTGAATGAATTATTTATATGGGTAGTGCGGGATAATTGAGCCGGAGCAAGGGAGCGGGAGTTCATGGAGTGAGAAATGTTGCAGTAAGCCAATTGTCACTCAGTGTTGAATCGAGATGAAATTGGTCATTCATCGGCATGATTCACGAGTTGCGCCCTATCTTGGAGGCTGAAGTTCTATCGTGTTATAGTCGGTCATTTTCGTAACTGTCGGCAGACGAACAAGCCAGACTGACAATGTGGATTTAGTTTAGTCACGTAACTCGTAATCTTGGTGAAAAGTGTACCTATAAAGATATGTTAGGTGGAGTCAAGGGCAAGGTGTAGATGGTCCAATGGTTCTATAGAAAATACAATCTGACCTTGACGAATTGATTGCTTACTATCATGGAAAAGGGTATTGCGACGTTTTTATGAGAGCAAGGCCTTATTTGCCCGTCTTTACACAATTTTGGCGAATAGGTTTTTATAATCGTGAGAACGTTTCACTAAGAGTGGGTATCAGCTGTTGGTCGTATACATGCGTTTCCGTTTGTCATAGACTTCGATGAATCGAAACACCATACTTTTTACCTTCTTCATACGTAGATTTTCACTTTTCAACTTGTACATGTGTTCTCTATATTAATGTGGCAAAAAAAGTCTCTATTCGGGCGAACTCATAGCATTTTCCTATGTGACTCATACAATTGCTCCATCAACAGTCTAGTACAGTATTAACATATATTTCAATAAACTGTGGGTGTGCCCGTGATGCCTTTCAGCCATTTTTGATGAGGCGCTGAAATATGAGTTTTCTAGCTCAACTAAAATGATACCACTCCACATCGCAATCTAGGGATTACGTAAATAAATATTTCATGTTAGTATGATTCAAGAATTGGATCTATAGAAGAGTGGAATAGGATAACACTATGATTCCATCATTTTAAAATAGTTTGTGTTTCAAATGATTGAAGATTCACGAATAAAATAAAATTTGGCCTGATCGCCAGTAGGGACTGTATAAAATGAAGCATCGTCGTGGCCATCTATTTTGGCCGCTGGTGGTCGTTACATCAGCAGGAAACGCATTGGTTGTGTATGCTATATGGCAATTGTTCGACACTTGGAAATTACCTAATGCGTTTAGCGTAGTAGAACTAATGCTTCTCGGATTTCTAGTTATGCCATGGTCTGCTAAAATGCCAAGCGGAGCTTCCTGGCGGCCTGGAATACCGTTAATGATGATGGGGATATTTTTAGTTCAGCCTGCTTTTGTCGTACTTATTCCGATTGCAGGTGTTGTACTCGTCACCATTCGTGCAAAAAGCAGATGGTGGAAGTACTTTGAAACCATCGCTCATGTAGCCTTAGGCTTAGCCGCAGGTGCGTATACCTATACATTTGTGTATCGTCTTTTAGGCGATCATGGGATAAATCGTACGATTGCTCTTCTTCCGGCTTTGTTAGTTCACTTAGTTGTGAATCGATTCATATCTGTGATGATTATAGCTAATCGAGAAAATCGCCCGATTTTACAACAAGTGACTTTTACTATCTCTGAATTGCACTGGGGTTATATCAATGCTTATCTGCTCATTGTGCTTGCATCTATGGTTTCAACTGCTACTATACCTTACGCAATCTTAGTCATCGCTATCTTACAAGCAGGTGTTTTTCTTGCGGTTTCTCATTATAGTCGATTAGAAAAACTTCAGAGATCGATATGGCTAGATGGCTTGACGAATCTTGAAAATCGCACAGCGTGGGAGCAACACAGTGTAGGGAGTATCATTGTTCAAGCAGGGATGCATCTGTACATGATTGATGTCAATAACTTTAAAGATATTAATGATAAATATGGTCATCTTTTAGGGGATGCTGTCCTGCGCGAAATTGCACGAATCATACGTGCTTTATTACCTGTAGATGCACGAGCGTTTCGGATTGGTGGGGACGAGTTTGTTGTACTGATCCCCACTCCTTATGGTGAAGACTTTATCGATCGAGTTCGGGAGCAGCTTTCTGAATCCAATAATGCGTTTGTGCAACTCGACAAACCAATTACGATTAGTATTGGACAAGCCATAGCGCATATAGATGGTAAATACATGCATGAAATATTTGATGTAGCTGATCAACGCATGTATGAGGAAAAGCGAAAAACGAGGTATACCGAAACAGGTTTAGATTTTGGTATTCCAGCGAGTATATTGAGTTTAATATTGGCTGTCGAATCAAAAGATCCCTATACGGCGGGCCACAATCTTCGCGTAGCTTACTACGCATTACAATTAGCGACTCAGATGGGGTTAGATGAACATACCCGAAAATCGATATTCCGCTCTGGATTGGTTCACGATGTTGGGAAAATAGCTGTGCCTGATGCCATTTTAAATAAGCAGACAACATTGACAGTCAGTGAGTATGAGATAGTTAAACGACATCCTGTGACCGGCTTTGAAATGTGTAATAAACTAGGATTTACAAAAGAAGAATTACAAGTAATACTCTATCATCACGAAAGATTTAATGGAAGTGGATATCCAGCAGGTCTTAAAGGTGACGGTATTCCAACGGTAGCATGCATTGTCGCTGTCGCAGATGTATATGATGCGTTGTCATCTGCAAGGTCTTATCGCAAGGCATGGAGCCATAATGAAGCGATGGAATACCTGAGACAACATATGCATACGTTGTTTGATCCGGTATGCGTCGAGGAGTGGATTTCGTTGAATGAGGCAGTTGAACAGAAAGAAACATTTCTGACATGGGTAAAGGGAACAACATTTGCAGATACCTTCAGTGAAGTAAAAATGGTGGTTGATATTTAATGAGTGCAGCTGTTTCTTATTTACTTATAATTCGATCCAACCATGCAGATGATTGCGCTTTATGTATTCACAGGTGATACTCCAAAATAAGCGCGATGTAGGGCATCATTCTTTTTTAATTCATCGACTGTTCCTGTAAAGGCCATGCGTCCAGAATCAAGAATATATACTTTATCAGCAATGTCGAGAAATTTTACATTTTGTTCCGCGATCAGAAAAGATAATCCCTGTTTTTGAAAACGGGAAAGAATGCTCATGACTTCTGTGACAAGAAGAGGGGCCAGCCCTGATGATGGTTCATCCATGATCAAGAGTTGGGGATGACTCATAAGTGCTTTCGCAGTACTAAGCATTTTCCGTTGCCCGCCACTAAGACTGCCTGCAAGAGCTTTTCGTTTTTGCTTGATAATAGGGAACTCTTCAAACATCTCTTGCATTCTCTGGTTTACTTCATGACGTGAGGAGTAGTATCCCCCAAGTCGTAAGTTATCTTCCACAGTTAAACTAGGCACTACACCTAGTTCTGAAACGTATGATATTCCTTTGCGAATACGTCGATCTACGCGCATAGCTTGAATCGGTTGATTATCATACAGAATTTGTCCGCCCCATGTATGAATGAGTCCGATAAGCGTTTTTAATAACGTACTTTTACCAGCTCCATTTGGGCCAAGGATCAAAACGCGTTCACCTTTTGCCACTTCAAGATGGACATCCCATAAGATTTGCATTTTCCCATAGCCTACTTGTAACTGTTCCGCGCACAATAAACTTGGCACTGTTTTATGCACTCCTTTTAAACTTTTTATCGCCCGAGATAAATTTCAATGACTTGCTCATCTTTCGCGGCGGAAGTAAGATTACCTTCAAATATTTCTTTTCCTGCATTCATCACAATCACACGTTGCGTTAATTGGTTAACAAATCCGAGCAAATGTTCGACTACAAGTAGTGAAATACCTTTAGAAGCAAGTAGTTGTAATTTGTGCGCGACATCATCTAGTTCTGAAGGACTTAGTCCAGCTGCCAATTCATCGATTAATAAAAGAGATGGACTACTGGCAAGTGCTCGTGCAAGGTCAAGCAACTTTTGCTGTCCACTCGTCAGACTACTAGCTTTACGAGTAGCGAATTCTTGTAATCCGACGAATTCTAGAGGATCACCAATAGTATTTTGTTTATGGGTAGAGTGAACAACAAGAATATTTTGTGCAACAGTAAGGTCGTGAAATGGTTTGGGGATTTGGAAGGTGCGATTGATTCCTAATCGGGCCATATGATGTGGCGCGTTGCCAGCAACATGTCTATTTGCAAATATGACCTGCCCGCCATCTGGTTTGTATAGTCCAGAAATTACATTAATACAAGTTGTTTTTCCGGATCCATTTGGACCCACTAAGCCAAGAATTTCACCGCGCTCTAGAGAAAAGGATATGCCATCAAGAGCGCGGAATCCTCCAAATATCTTCACGACATTTCTTACTTCTAAAAGTGGGTTACGGGACATAAATCCCCCTCCTTGAAAATAGCGACATGATTCCATTTGGTAAAAAAAGTACGAGTGTAATGATGAGTACACCGTATATTAATTGAAAATATTGAGGAGAAGAAATGCCAATGACATTATAGAGTCCATATAAAACAATTGTCCCTACAATTGGACCAAGAAGAGTTGTTCCGCCACCAAATAAAGTGAAGACGATAGCGAAAATGCTAATGGACAAGTCAAATACCGTATCTGGGTAAAATACAGAAATATGCCATGCATAGGTAGCTCCGACAAGTCCCGCAAGTATGGCTGTTGTAAGCCACACGTAGGTTCGTGCTCTAAAAACGTTAATTCCAGCCATTTCAGCACTCACAGGATCTTCGCGAATGGCAATCAGAGACATACCCATGCGCGAATTTCGTAAATAGGCAACAAACGCAGTGGCGAGTACTAAGATGACGAGCATGACATTATAACTCGTTTGTTCGTCAAATATCCCTGATAAGTTGACGCCATATGGACCACCAGTGACTGCTTGAAGGCTTTCGTTTGAAACGACATTATAAAGTATTTCTGAAGCTGCAAGAGAACCGATAGCAAAGTATGCTCCTGATAATCGCAAGAGCGGGGAAAGAATGAATCCGACAATCAGTGCGGTAACTCCACCTAGCAATACAGCTAAAAGTGCAGGAGTATGTAGGAGAGTGACAGCTGCTGATGCGCCATAGGCCCCAATTCCAAAAAAACCGACATAACCAAAAGGAAGATAGCCTGTGAAACCATATAAGATATTGACACCTTGTGCCAACGCCATAAAAACCATCATTTGAAATAGGAGCGATTGATTTTGATAAAATGTGGGGCCAACCTCAAAAAGTATAATTAATAAGATCATAATCACGCCATTTTGCAGTACATGTTTACGCATTGCGTTCCCTCCTGCCAAGCAACCCATTAGGACGAACGAGTAAAATGAGTATAAGTAGCAAATAAGGTACAAGACTTGACCAACTTGGCAGGTAAGTTTGCATGAGCATCAAACAAATACCATAAATAAGTCCACCCAAAATTGTCCCCAGTGGATTGCCAAGTGAACCAATTACGATAACTGCAAAAGAGGTTGTTGTAAGGTCTACACCCATTGACGGATAAATTCCACCTAGAATGAAAGGGGTCATAGATCCAGCTGTAATGGCAAGGACAATGCCAAGCGCAAAGGCAATAGCTGAAATACGATGGACGTTAATGCCACTGCTCATGGCCTCTGTGCGATTGCCCATGATTGCACGTGTCGCAATCCCAATTTTGGTATGATATAAATACCAATACATAAAGGCCATAGCGATAATACTTATGATGACTGCAACAATCCAAGTGAATTGTATGTCTTGCCCAAGAATGTTAACAGGTTGTGTCCCGAAGACGGTCGGATTCACCGTCTCTGTGTTTGTTCCAAAAGCGAATGTAGCTAAAGATTCGATGACTTGAGAGAGACCAAAAAAGAGAATGAGTGATAACATCTCAGGGTCGCGTGACTTTAATAATCTTGGAACGAAACCATAATAGAGTGGGATACCTACGACAAAAAAAATAGCTATCTCAATAACTAATGAAATGATCGGATTTAGATTCCAAACCGAGTAGCCAAGGTACACGCCAAAAGCTCCCAGCATGACAAAATCTCCATGGGCTAAATTCACAATTTTCATGACACCAAATATAAAATTAAGTCCTAGTCCCATCAATCCGTAGAAGATACCAATGAGTATCCCGGATACAAGTGTGAATAATAGCATATGAATTTTACCCTCCGTATAGTGGTGGGAATCATATCCTCACATCGCCATTCTGAAGTAGGAACTAAGAGTGATGTGAGGATGGCATTATTTTATTTATTTAATAATTTTCATCGATAGGATTCCTGAACTATTGTAGGACATTTGACCAATAGGGAGAGTTTCACCTAGTTGAGCACCTTCATTGTTAATCTTAAAAGTTCCATCAATCGTGTTAATCTGTCCTGAAAACTGTGTGACTGCGTTACGTAAGGCTAACTGACTCAAACTGGTGGATGTTTCTAAAGTTTTTTGTATTGCAAGGCCTGTGGTATATCCAGCTACATTCAAGAAATTAATATGATTTTTACCTGAAAATTGCTCAAATTTTTGTTCGAATTGGGGTAATGTAAGCCCGTAGTTGATATTGCTATATTGAATAAAAGGCGGTGTAGGATAGGTGTACAGACCGTTCAATTGTTGTTTTGAGAAGTCCTTACCAAACATAGTTGGCAATTGTCCTGGAAAGATAACAAATGTTTTTTTGAATGTAACACCAGTGGATTGAACGGCTTGCAAAAAGGCGATATCATTATTAGGATAACCTAGCTCAACAGCCATTTGTGGATTCGCAGATGCCATATTATGAACAAGAACGCTATAGTTTGATGTTGACGTAGGGACGCCTGTATTGTAAACAGGTGTAATTCCAGCAGCTTGTAACTTTTGAACAAGTGTAGCTTCTTGAGATTGGTCAAAGTCATTTTGACAGTATAAAATCCCCACCTTTTTAATACCAGATTGTATGATGTAATTAGCTAAGCTATCAGGCCAAATTTGTGAAGTAGGCAAAGAGGTTAGAACGAGATACGGGTTATTAGGTGTAAAGAAAGATTCTCCCGTTCCCGTTGGATCAAAGAGCAACATTTTATTTTCCTCGGCGATAGGTACAGCCACAGATGTTAAAACAGATCCAAAGTCAGAAACAAGAATATTGACGTGATTTTGTGTGATTAATTGGTTGTAAAGGTTAATTGCAGTTGATGCACTGCTCTGGTCGTTATACGCAACCAAGTTTATCTTTTCTTTCTTTCCAGTAGCCTTTACCAGAACTCCACCATTTGCGTTTATTTGGTTCACCCAAAATTGCAAGCCTTGATATTCAGGCATGGACGATGTGGCAAAAGCCCCTGTAGATGCATATAAGGTTCCAATGGTAATTTCATTACTGGATGGAGATGATGTGGGGCTAGGTGAATTAGCACTCGTTGCTGCATTATTTGTGCCACACCCGGCTAATAGGCCAATGACAGTAGCGGCACTGGCAGTGGATACAAAAACTCGGTTCCAATTGGACACAATGAGTCCCCCTTGTCTTTATCTTGTAAATGTAAACACAGTTATGCTGAGTAAAAGTTGATCAATCATTGGCGATGCCTCATTGTTAAAGACCTATGGTTACATCGTTAGTATTTTATAGATTTATGTGCAGAGTGTATGATACATTCGCCTCGTGGTAGGGAATGTCCGTTTTTATTTTATGTTTTGTGGACTGAGAATAGATGTATATTCGTAGACTGGAGCAGGTCGTTAAACTATTTTGACAACGCTTACATTAACTGAATTTATTGTTTTTTATGAATATTTATTGTAAACTACAAAAGTAGATGAAAGGAGAAGGTTATTTTTATGGTAATGTACATACTTAAAAATAAGCGTCGAAGTTTGATTGGAGTGCTCACATTAGGGATTGGTCTTGTGTTAACTGGATGTGGAACGACATCTGCCACTCCGCTTACATCGCAGGTATCGTCAGCTAATGATAAACCTACACCTGGCGGAACGATTATCTATGCTCTTGCACCTCAAACCAATATAAACTGGTATCTCCCACTCATTAATGGCGCTTCTGATACCACAGTAAAATTTTCGACCATCTCTATATCAGGCAGGCGTTACAGATGGGGATTGATAATCAATCAATTGCTACAGATATCTATCACGGGTATGCATCTCCAACAGATGGACCGATTCCTTCCGTTCCGAGCACTCCGTATTACGATGTTAATATGAAAAACGCTTATGCATATAATCCAGTAAAAGGTAAGCAACTTTTAGAATCACATGGATGGAAAGATGTTCACGGTATCATGACAAAAGGGAATGAGGAACTTAAATTTACTATGATGTATGTAAGTGGGACAATGGCCGGATCTGACACGGCACTTTTAATGAAGCAAGATTGGGCACAAGAAGGAATTGATGTGTCGTTAAAGCCAACGCCTTTTAGTACATTAGTAAGTACAATTAATCCAAGTACTCCAAACTCATGGCAAATAGCAACTGGAACTGAATGGTACTACAATGGGCCAGGTTACTACCCTACAGGAGGACAGTTATTTGCTACAAATGCACCATCTGGTGAGGGGTATAGTAGTGCAAAAGAAGATGCATTGATTCAAGCAACGCATCTTCCTTATGGGACACCAAAGGAGACATTAGATCATTTTTATGCTTATGAACAGTATACGGCTCTACATTTGCCTATTCTATGGGGCGATAATGTTGCAACTTTGGCAGTACATTCTCCTGAGTTGCATGATTCTGTACAATATGCAAATGCTGTTGTTGGTTATCCGCAGATTCAGTATTGGTGGATATCTAATGTAAAATCATAGTGGACATTTGATTTTATCTACTTAAGTCAAGAGGGTATGGATTCATATGATATCCTGTAGTCTTTTACGTAAATTAGGCAGCATCTCTTCATCGCCAGTCAGTCCCACTGAGTCCGCAAATGCATCAGTTGAATTGACTGGCGATTGATTATAGCCATGACATCATGTGCAATTATGCATCAGAGGTCAGATAGAGGGTGATAAATTGACGTAAACCAAAGAATATGTACAATAGACAGTGGTATGATGATGTCGTGGCAGGAAGAGTCCATTCATTGAGTACGCTTCACGGCGACAGCACATACATATTGAGAAAACTTGAAAGAGGAGACGTTCTTATGGATAAAACACCATTTAAAGCAGAATCAAAACGGATGTTGGAAATGATGATTCATTCTATCTACTCTCATCGAGAAATTTTTTTGAGGGAATTGATTTCAAACGCTAGTGATGCAATTGATAAAATATACTACAAAGCATTAACGGATAGCACCTTAACCTTCGATAAAGATAATTACTACATAAAGGTGGCTGCAGATCAAGAAAATAGAACCTTGACGATTGTGGATACGGGTATTGGCATGACTAAAGAAGAATTGGAAAACAACTTAGGCGTGATTGCAAAGAGTGGGTCTTTAGCATTTAAGAGTGAAAATGAATCTAAAGATGGCCATGATATTATCGGTCAATTTGGTGTTGGGTTTTACTCATCATTTATGGTTGCCGATATGGTTACGGTCATTAGTAGAGCATTAGGTAGTGACACGGCGTATAAGTGGGAATCGTCTGGAGTTGAAGGTTATACCATTGTACCAACTGACAAGGATTCTGTTGGTACGGAGATTATATTAACAATCAAAGAGAGTACAGAAGATGAGAATTATGACGAGTATCTTGACGAGTATCAATTGAAGTCGATTATCAAGAAGTACTCGGATTTTATTCGCTACCCTATCAAAATGGACGTTACTCAGCAAAGACCAAAGGAAGGTAGCGAAGGGGAATACGAGGAATATCGCGAAGAGCAAACGATTAACAGCATGGTTCCAATTTGGAGAAAAAATAAAAATGAACTTACAGACGAAGACTATGAAAATTTTTATAACGAGAAGCGCTATGGTTTTGATAAACCTCTAACGCATATCCACATTAGTGTAGATGGTGCTGTGAGATACAATGCTATTTTGTACATTCCAGAAAAGACGCCGTATGATTATTACACTAAGGAATATGAAAAAGGGTTAGAACTGTATTCAAATGGTGTGCTTATTATGAGCAAATCTCCTGATCTACTGCCTGATTACTATAGTTTTGTAAAAGGTATGGTCGATTCTGAAGATTTGTCTCTGAACATATCCCGAGAAATTTTACAACAAGATAAACAACTCAAGTTAATTGCCAAGAATATCAAGAGTAAGATTACCAGCCAATTGCTACGCATGTTAAAAGATGACCGAGAAAAATATGAAGTTTTTTATAAATCTTTTGGCACACAGCTGAAATATGGGGTTTATAGTGATTTTGGAAGTAATAAAGACGTGCTGCAAGACCTCCTGATGTTTTACTCATCTAAAGAAAAAACAATGGTTACTCTGGATGAATACATTGCAAGAATGCCTGAAGATCAGAAGTTTATTTATTATGCTTCTGGAGAGACATATGAAAGGCTTGATCGATTGCCTCAGACCGAGCTTGTCTCGGATAAGGGATATGAAATTTTATATTTTATTGAAGACGTCGACGAATTTGCTATTAAAATGCTAATGACCTACAAAGAAAAAGAATTCAAGTCGGTATCTAGTGGTGATTTGGGTATTGAAACTGACGAAAAGCAGGAACCGACTGCACAAGAGGCAGATGAAAATAAAGCACTGTTTGATGAAATGAATAAAATTTTGGGTGATAAGGTGAAAGAAGTACGTATTTCAAAGCGACTAAAAAATCATCCGGTATGCTTAACAGCTGATGGAGAAATCACAATAGAAATGGAAAAAGTATTGAAAGCAATGCCAAATAATCAAAACATAAAAGCTGATAAAGTTTTGGAAATCAATATTAACCACGAGGTGTTTCAATCGTTAAAAGCAGCTTTTGAACACGACAAAGAGAAATTACATCTCTATACGAATCTGTTATACAATCAGGCACTGCTTATTGAAGGGCTTCCCATTGCAGATCCAGTCGATTTCACGAATGATGTTTGTAAGATTATGGTTTGATTTATAGGTGTGGTTAATGACTAGTGACTTCAGTTGAAACCGACTTGTTAATCAGTGGTTGCAAAAACAGAAACATGTATGTACTGTTCACAGGTGGCCCTAGGGAGCATGCCCCAATGGCCACTTAGTTGTAGTTAAAAGGATGCATGCCCACTTAAACAATGATCATTTTATATTACGGTTCATTTATTGATGTTAGGCTATAGATGTGTATAGTGGACACAACGAATCGGGAATGTGACAAAAAGTAAATTGATTCGAGGTGTTAATGTTAGCGAGAAGTACGACAAGGATTTCAAAGTGATTACCGTAAAATTGATTTTGGAGAAGGGGAAGGTCACGGGCAAAGTGGCGTAATATTTTGAAATATATGATAATACTTTGTGCGGCTGGATTACTTAGTATAAAAAGATGCTAAGCATTCGTTTGTTGGGTCCGGTCTTTTAACACCTGAGGCTCAAGCGACACGGGATTTTGAGCGTAAAATTATGAATGGAGAGAGGAGAATAAAATCTTACAAAGGCAGTAGGTATCGTAAGCAAAGACCGGAAGTAAGGTATTCATTCATCTATGATCACCGCTTCGACTTTTCCGTTCAGAAGATGTGTAAAGTACCTGAGGTTTATCGAAGCAGGTATTATGCATGGCTAAAACGACTAGATAGCGAGTGTAAACAGCGACGTAGCATGATGACAAAGCGTATTCACCAAATCTTTCTATCTTCGCGGTGTTTATACGGAAGCCCAATGAATGCACAGGTGTTGCGTGAAGAAGGCGAACGGATTCTACAGAAAACTGTGGCTCACATCATGCGGGAAAACGGTTTAAAGTGTCGTACAATTTGCAAAAACAAGGCGACAACGAATTCTAAACACAATTATCCCGTGCACGATTACGTTTTAAATCAGACGTTTACGGCAGAGCGACCCAACGAGTCAGGTCTGGATGTCGAACATCACGTATGTGTGGACCACCGAAGGATGGCTGTATGTTGCCAGTGTCGTGGACTGGACTTGTATACGTCAAACATTGTTGGGTGGGAAGCAGATTCGAGAATGACCAAAGAGCTTACCATCGAGGCACTTGAGGAAGCGTATCAACGCGAAAAGGGCAAACGAGAGATTTGGGAGTCTATCGAGCTTTGGTACAACCGGTTACGTTTTCACTTATCGATTGGCTACATAACACCCGTGCAATTCCGGGCAGCGTATGCTCAGCTACTGCTTACAATCATTGCTTAAAGGCAAATAACATGTATCAGACAAAGTATTTTGACATTCTTTGTTTGGGCTGTGCACCCTTGTTTCATCCTTTCTGCTGCACGGGCCTCTTTTACTAGGGCTGTCCGAAGCTTTTGATTTCCCTTATGAGTTTTCCCCGACTGCTGTTTTCCTGCACTTTCATTATTTCCTAGAGTCAAGCCAACCCATGAGCACAGAGGATCGGGGATGGAAATTGATCCATGTCGGTCCGATTTCCGTTAAAATTTGCTCTGCTATTCGTCTATTTACACCAGGGATGGTATCGGTATCTATTAGCTCCAGGTATTCCTCAAACGAGGCCATTGGTCTATGAACCTCTTCATCGAGATAATCGATGTGACGTAGTTGCGCAGCCAAGCCTGTCGCAGTATCTGCGGAAGCTCAAGGAGGGAAGGTTGGTCAAAGAGCGCATGACTGCACAGTAGATTTATTATTCTCTCGACGGTGCTGATTTCGCTTTGTTAAGCGGAGTAATGGTGACTCTCCCCAATATAAGTGCGGACTTTACCTAGGTAGGATCACCGATGACGTGTGGGATCAACTTTTGTATAATCTTTAGAATTGGTATATTGCAATCTATACATTTGACACACAGGTGGTGGTAGAGCGAGTGTACATTGTTCCATTGCAGTCAGCGGCGAGTCTGCTGGGGAAGTCGCGCTGTGGGTCTAAAGCTTATGAACTGTCTCGTCTTTTGGAGAAGGGGTATCCCGTGCCAGACGGGGTCGTGGTCACGCAAAACGCGTATCGGCCGAGTTGCATGGGTGCGGATGCGACAGCGAGGAGCGTGAATGAGCGATGGAACTGGGTGACGCCAGAGGTGCTGGAGCAGATCATTCCGGCATTTGGAAAACTGATCGAGGTTTACGGAGCGGTCTCTGTACGCTCCTCGTGTTCGGCTGAAGACCTGACTGAGGCATCATTTGCAGGACAGTACGAGACGGTGCTCAATGTGCAGACGAAAGATGAACTTCTGCACGCGCTGCAGGTTTGCTGGGGATCCGTCAGTGACGGACGGGTCAGGGCGTATGCGCGCGAGAAGCAGGTTGATTTGTGCGACTGTGCGATGTCGGTTGTGATCCAAGGTATGGTCCAGGCGGATCAAGCCGGAGTCGCGTTCTCCAGGCATCCTGTGACGACGGCAGACACTGTTTTTGTCAATGCGAGCTATGGGTTGGGTGAGGCTGTGGTGTCAGGTATCGTCACACCTGATGCGTTTGAGTACGTTAAGGCGACGGGAGAATTGGTCAAAGAGCTCGGCGACAAAGAAGTGCAAGTCGTGCGAGCGGCATCAGGGGTTCAGGAGCAGGCGGTGCCTCTTGTGCACCAAATGATGTACTGCCTGACAGACGCAGAAGTGCTCGAATTGTGCGAACTGGTTGTGCACTTGGAGGGCGAATACGACGCTGCTATCGATGTGGAGTTTGCCTTTGCGCAAGGAAGGCTGTATTTGCTGCAGGTTAGACCCATCACAACCACACAAGAGAGGACGGTTTACGGTGAAGTACCTATACAGTGAGAAAGACGACAACGATTTTTATGTACGCGACGACGTGCATTTTCCTCATGTGCTGACACCGCTGTTTGCCTCGTTTCAACTTCCGAATCAAGAGGAAGGCACCAGGCGCGCGTTCGAGACGCTTCAAGTTCCCCTCGAACGGTTTTCAGTCAGGATGTACCGCGGGCGCTTTTATCAGTGCAATATTCCATTTCAAGGAGACACGGAAGAGCGCACGAGACGTCATCACGACGTCATGGCTCAGCGCCTCCCCGTGATCATGGACTACTATCAAGAGAAGCTGGAGACGGTTTTACTTCCCTACTACGATCAACTAAAACAGATGGCCACACGCGAGTTCAGCCCTGAACAGGCGCTGCAACTTATTCAGGAGATGCATCGCTTCTATGCGGTCGCGTGGGATATTCACTTTGACATCATTTTTCCGCGGATAGAAGTTGGCCTCATTCTCGAGGACTTGTACAAGAAAATGACGGAAGCGACTGATGGGCAGCCCGTGTACGAGTTGCTCGTCGGGGTGATGAACAAGTCTTTGGAAACTGATAGGGCCTTTCGGCAGCTGGCCAATGAGATCAAAGCGGATGCGCAGTGGGCGGCGGTGGTCGGGAGCACCTCAGCGCATGAGATGGACGCCGCACTTTGTGCCACGGCCCACGGGGCGGCGCTTGTACAAAAGCTACGCAACCTGCTTGAAGTGTACGGGTATCGCACGTCTTACTCTCACGAATTTGTCAATGAGTCATGGGTAGAGAATTCGAAATATGCCTGGGAACTGATCCAGTCTTACGTGCAAAAAGAAGAAGACATCGACGCGCAATACGCCGCACTGCGTCAACGCCGCGAGTTAGCCATGAAGGCGCTCATGGACGGCGTGCCGGAGGGAACGGCGAAACAGGAATTTTGGCAGATGTATCAGTATGGGTTACAGTGCTGGGGGCTGGATGAGGATCATCATTTCTACATCGACACGATGCTCCCTGTCATGTACCGTCCGGTTCTCCGGGCGATCGGTCGTACGCTTGCAGGGCAGGGAGTGATTGATCAGGCCGATGACATTTTCTTTCTATACTATGAAGAGGTATGCCAGAGCCTGGCGAATCCATCCGCACGGCAGTCTCTCGTTCACCTGCGAAAACAGGAGTACGAGACGTTTAAACAGGAACAAGGGGAACCTCATCTGGGGCAACTTCCGCCTGCATCTGGCGAAGAAGACGTACTCGTTGATCGAGTCTTCGGGTTGCCGAAGTTCATGAAAGAAAATACCAAAACGTTTTTCAAGGGGTATGCCGCTTCAAAAGGCAGTCACACGGGTACAGTGAGAATCGTAAATGACCAAGAAGAGTTTTCTAAAATTTCTCATGGCGATGTTCTTGTGTGCAAGAGCACGACGCCTCCCTGGACGGTCTTGTTCTCGGTAGCGGGGGCTATCGTGACGGATGCCGGGGGGATCTTGTCGCACGCAGGGACAGTGGCGCGGGAGTACGGAATACCGGCCGTACTTGGCACGAAAGTCGCCACCAGAACGTTGCGGGACGGGGATGTGGTCACGGTCAATGGAACCGAAGGAACCGTTGTCGTTCTCTCGGCGTAATCTGCTGCTTCTCACTGTGATGATGGGGACGATCTTGGTCCCCATCAATTCGACCATGATCTCCATTGGCTTGACGTCGATGGCGCAGGACCTGCACGTCAGTATCGCCAGTATCGCCTGGCTCGTGACCATTTACCTGTTGATCATGGCCAGCATCCAGCCGCTGTCGGGAAAGCTAAATGACACATGGGGAAGAAAGCGGACCTTTATCGCGGGAGCTTCTCTGTTTCTCGTGGCGTCTGTCGGCTGTATCGCATCGGACCAACTGTTGTGGCTGATTGTCTTTCGGGCGATTCAGGCGATGGGCGGGGCGGTGATGTACCCGGCTGCCACGGCGCTGATTCGCGTCAACACGAGCGATCGCGGGATGACCCACGCTTTTGGAATCCTGTCGCTTGTGACAGGACTCGGCGCTGCCGTCGGGCCGTTACTCGGCGCTGCTCTTATCGGGCTTGGCAGCTGGCGCTGGCTATTTGGGGTCAATGTACCGGTTATGCTCGCCTGCATCGCTCTCGCGTTTGTTGCGGTTCCGGAAAGTCACGGCAAACGAACGCGGATTGATTGGGGTGGTTCAGGCCTCTTGCTTGGGGTCCTGCTCGGCGGTGTCTTGATGTTAACGGGGGAAGTTCAGGTCAGTGTCTATGCAGTTATCGGATGGACACTCCTTGTGGGCTGGTTTGCGTTGCGACAGAAGAAGACGGAGTATCCGTTGATCCCGTTTGTATTTTTTCGCAAAGTACGATTCACTGTCGGCAACGTTTCGATCTTGCTGAGTAACTTCGTCATGTATGCCACCATTTTGACGCTGCCAATCTTCTTGCGCCAACGGCAAGATATGTCGCTGCAAGAGATCGGTCTGCTGTTGTTGGTCTTTTCGATCAGTATGTCGGTTTGTTCGTGGCTGGGCTCAGCGGCCGCTACTCGAGTAGGGAAGCCCGCCTTGATCGGACTGGGATTCGGGATGAATATTGTGAGTTCCATGTTCTATTGGTTGATCCTTCGTGTCTGGATGGTACAAGATGCATGGATCTTCTCGGCATTGCTGATCTTCGGGGGTGCCTCTGCCGGAGTGGGCATCGTGTCGATGCAAACCATGTCGCTTGAATCCGTACCGCGCGAGGACGCCGGGTCTGCTTCCGGGATCTATTCGACTTTTCGTTACGTTGGGAGCATCCTCTCTTCCGTGGCGGTGGCGCTGTTCTACCATCAGGTCGACGTGATATTCTTCGCGATGGCTAGCCTGTCGGCGATAGGGGCGCTGCTGATTGTCGTCACGCAGGTGATAGAGCAAGTCGGGGTGAGGTCTTCAGTGGTCGACGACAAGGCGTGACGGTGTGCATCTTGGCGTGTGGTAACTGGGGGAACGTGGGATCATTCGCTTTGATGTTGTCCAAGGTTCGTTCGTTAGCTATATTTGATAACATGTGCACTCTTGAACAGAGTGTTGCACAGTCATCCGCTTTCATGAATGATGTTTACTGTACTTATGAAAAGCGGAGAGGACGACCACCTGTAACTGCTTATCGAACGAGAGGTTGAACTACAGCTTTTAGACGATTGGCTGAACGATGTGAAGGCTCGCACCGTGGTATGGTCCATCAGCGGGATCGGCGGCATGGGCAAGAGTGTGTTCATGGAACAAATCGTGTAACGAGCCCGCGCGTACCATGTCCGCGACATCTGGCTGGATGGGGCGCGCGGCTTGGAGGATGCATCGGATCTGATCAAGCATCTCATCTGGGCGGACACGAGTCGGCAACTCCCAGCGTGGATCTGGAAACTGAGCTTGATCGTTGAGAATCCAGATTCTTGGTATTTATAAACTCAATCGACAGCCGACAAAGTCACTTGTGATTGTCACGCGATAATGAAGGAGTTCCTTCTTACTCTCTACTTTGTGGAAGTTCCCACTTGATTTTGCTCAATCAAGTTCTGCAAAATCCATGGGACCTGATTCATGTCAGGGTTCGGCCCCTGGTAACTTGCCCCAAAGTCGATGCCCCACACAACCTGACTCATGTCCGTTTTGTATTGGTTGAATCCAATGGTCTTCATGCCCTTGTCGCTATACGCATAAAGCGCCAGATCGGACTTCGGGTATGCAACATTAGCTCCCTGCTCTTTCAAGCTGGGTTGGGGGTTACTGCCATCTTGCAAGCTCGCCTTCTCTGCGGCTTGGAAAAACCCGGCTCCTGCACTGGCCGCACACCCGTTGCATAGCGCACTTGATCCAATCTCAAATATGTTTCCACTGCTGTCCTTGAAAGTGAACCCAAAAGTCCCGTCCTCCCCAACCAGGTTCTGGCCAAATGGCTTCATGTCCTTTGGAAGCACAATGTAGAGCGGGTGCGTTGGATCTGCTTGGTATGCAAAGTACGCCACAAACTCCTTCTTTAGATAGGGCGGTAAATTGGTATTAAGTCAATATGGTGGACACACCGAACAAAGAATATCAAAACAGTCTGACGGATTGCACCTTGGATTTAGCTTGCCTTTTTGTTCGCTTTTTTGAAATACATTGATTGGAATTGTACAG
>NZ_JALBUF010000021.1 GCF_022606465.1 Sulfoacidibacillus ferrooxidans | reverse complement strand
CAAGGTACACACTGGGTGTCTTGATCACACCAGGAGTGATCTGTTCAGCTAAACGTATCAACGCTTGTTGTTGCACCTTATCCGATACGACAATCTCCCACCCTGTCACGTGACGGAGTTCTTCGATCATTGCACTTTGCGTGTGGCCCCACTCTGGCGTAATAAAGGCCAGTTCAATGCGATTGTTTTTAAGAGATTTTTTATACAACGTCACGCCACGACGGGTACACATCTCCTCAATCGTGCGTAGAGCTTGGTTGATCTCCGTTCGAGGAGTACCGTTTTGCATCGGTGTCACTACCGCCTCGTCTGCGTGGTGATCTCCTGCGAATTGCAACGTCCAGCCCGTCTGTTGATGAAACGATGGGCAGATGATGGCTTTCTCCTCATCAGAGAGAGGCTGGGTCATCTTCACTTTCACCACGTTTCGATCCTGATAGATGGCAGGTGAACCCACCACGTGGCTCGACGTACTTTCGATCCAACGAATCGCGGCTGCGGCTAGCTGTTCCATGTGAGTATGCGTTGCCCATGCCACACGCCAACCGGTTTCCTTTTGTGCTTCGGCGGCTACTTGTTTCGCACCATCGGTTGCGACCACGGCATCAGGGAAGTATACAGACACCTTGATGATCCCCTGAGCGGTATCCGCACCAATTTTGTAGACGCCCAATGAATCCGGCATGATCTCGCGAATACGACGCATCGCTTCATTTTGTTCCAAACGCGACCCTTGTTCATGATCATCGGCACGCATGACGTGGACCTTTCCCCCGACGACCTGTTGCAACTGATCGGCGATCAGCTGGGTATCGAGTGTTGGATGGTCAGACGTGATCGGTACAAGGATGCGTTGCTCCTGAGTAAACACTTTGGGTGGTTGTATCCGAAACTCATAACGGTGTGCCAGTTTTTCTATTTCTTTTTGCAATGCAGGTGGATAGACTTGTGGCTCGATCTGATACCGCCACCCATGGACTTCTTTTCCTTCGATCTCCGCTTTCAATGCATCAGGAATCGCCCAGGGAAACGCAACAAACACGCGAAACACCTGTGTGAGTGGCATGGCTTCCGTCTTTCTCCACCCATAGGGTTCTAACTTGTCCATGACCTCATCCTTACCATAGGGATCAGCTGGAGGCAAGAGGCCCCCTTGTTCTGCAATCAGATACCCTAAACGCTCAGCCGATCGGTACCCAAAATAACGGCCATCCTCGATACAGGCTTTGGCAGCAGCGATCAGTCCTACCATATACTCGTTGGGGGATTCCCCTGCAGGAACACGCCCTAGCGGTTCTTTGACAAAGTCCACAGGGATGCGCTTGGTGGTGCCATCTTGTAAGGTCACGTGGCAGGTTCCACCCGCTTGTTGGGTGCAATAGCCAAGAAGAAGCACGTCGTTCTCCTTGAAGGCGAGAACTTGTCCCTTCCACGATGTGGCGCGAATCGGCTCTTCGGTTTGCGGGAGCACGATGTGTGCAGGTTCGCGAACCGGTACGTTGAAAGATTCGCCTACCACGGCGGCATGGACGTGAGCGGAGGGTAGATAGGAGCGCAACTCGCGTGTCAGTCCAGCTTTCGCCTCCTCATCCCCATGGACAAGCCATACGGCGTGGGGGCGCACGTGGGCAACCACTTGGGCAAGTTCTCTACGGTCGGCATGGGCAGAGAGGGCATAGAGTCCTACTTTAGCGCGTACGGGCACGACGCGATCCGGTAAGATCCATCGTCTCTCTTCAGGCGATTCTTTGGCCATGGTGAGCAATAAGCGTCCAGGGGATTCTTCATCTTGATACCCGGTTAACAAGACGGCATTCTTGGCATCGCCAACGAGTGCATGTGCGTAAAAAATCGCAGGACCGCCTGAAAGCATCCCCGATGAACTGATGACACAGCAAGGTTTTCCTTGTTGCACCACGGATTGACGTTGTTCAGCCGTTTTCACAAAAAAGATATCTTCTGGAGAGAACAGTCTGCCCTTTGTATGAATCAACCGCTTGGCAGGTCCTTGTAGCAAGTGGGGATACGACTCATAGATGGGACAAATGGAACGCACAAGACCATCGACGACAATCGGGAACGGCTTGATCTCTTTGTTGTAGCGCATGGCGTTTTGCAAGATCATCAACACTTCTTGTGCGCGTCCCACGGCAAAGGCAGGAATGAGGACAAAACCACCCTGTTGAATCACGTCAGACACTTGCTGTGCCAGTGCTTTTTCTTGTTGTGCTCGATTCTCATGTAAGCGTGAGCCGTAGGTGGATTCCGAGATGACCGCATCATAGCGCGTGCCGTGTGGTATGCGCAGGCCCCCGATGAGACGTCCAGGTGCAACAGAATAGTCTCCTGTAAAGAGGACACTCCCCTCGTCGTTGGTCTCAAACCCAATGGCCACAGCCCCTAAGATATGACCAGCGCTATAGGTTGATACGCGAATCCCCTGCCAGCTCAACACTTTATCCTGTCCCATGACGTGAATCCGTGGCCAGAGCTGATCCAATTGGTCTTCGGTGAACACCTTAGCATGTCCATCCTGACGACTCAGGTGTAACGCATCAGCTAGCATCACTTTGCTGATCGCTAGCGTGGCTTGCGTCATATAGACGGGAGCTGTCGGAAACATACTGGAGATCAGAGGTAATGCACCGATATGGTCTTGGTGAGCGTGCGTGATGAAGATGGCGTCAATCTTGGCCTGTTGCGTTTCAAGGAGTGCTAGATTCGGTAGTGGGTCTAGTTCATTCATGCGCGTTCCGGCATCGACTAACCACTGGGTCGTGGCTGTGCGAAACCATATGCATGTAGCGCCAATCTCGGCGCCCCCTAGCATGGTGATGTCCAATGGTAACAGCTCCGATCGAAGACATAATGACTGGTTAACG
Organism: Sulfoacidibacillus ferrooxidans; assembly: GCF_022606465.1. NCBI lineage: Bacteria > Bacillati > Bacillota > Bacilli > Caryophanales > Alicyclobacillaceae > Sulfoacidibacillus > Sulfoacidibacillus ferrooxidans. Next base: position 20,544 of record NZ_JALBUF010000021.1, on the reverse strand, counting down.
ATGTGTACAAGGAAGCCACTTTCTACCATCTTCGGTGGATGATTGAGTCATGGCATCCCTGTTTATAAAAAATAAAAACGAGTTTCTTCTATTAATAGAGACTACATCTCGTACAGATTACATCATAACTCTAAACTCAGATACACGTTGTCGAGTTCCTGCTGGGTAATCCCGATGTATGCAAGTGTGATCGATGGGGAGGAATGATTCAGTAGCTTTTGCAGGCGGGTAATATCTGTCCCCGACATGTACGCATGATAAGCGAACGTTTTGCGCAGCGTATGGGTTCCAATCCGGTCGGTGATGCCGATGGCACGTGCTGCATCGTTAATCACTTTATGCGCTTGGGACCGTTGCATCGCTCCCCCTTTTTTTGAACGAAACAGCGGCTCGTCACGGACTACATGTTTGGTAAAGCGTGACGTGAGATAGTCACGCAAAGCCTTTTTGGATGTGTCCCCAAGCGGGAAGTCTTTGGTCTTGCCGGTTTTTTGCTCGCGAATATCGATACGATCGTTCACCTTACCCCGTTCGTCTACTACATCCCCCACCCTGAGCGACAGGAGATCGGATACGCGTAACCCGCTATTGATCCCTAACACAAAGAGACAATAATCGCGGAGATTGGTGCTCTTGAGTATTTTTTTCATGGCATCCACTTGTTTTTTATCGCGAATGGGTTGCACAAATTCCATGACACTCTACACCTCCACCTGTTCAAGCGTTAACGCTCATGATGCGAAGAGGTGATGATTACATCGGTTCATGATCATCGGATGGATCGTAGTCTACTTCTTCATGATCTGCTTGAACGCTGGTTTCATGAGCTTCCTGGCTGACTGGTTCTTCATTTGATGTTTCGACTGATGGATTACGATCTCCTGCGCTTTCCTGCTCAATCTGAGTTAAACCGATGTCAATAATGCGTAAGAGTGCTTCGTTTCTTGTTTGAATCCAATTACCAAAGCGATAAGATTCAATTCGATTGAGCATATGATCGTCGACAGCAATTCCTAACTTCGTCAGTTTCTCTGCTTTTTTTATCACGAATAATCCCCTATCCTGATTATCAGACTATCATTTGATACCATCTATTATATCAGATACTGAGTGTCTAACAAGTAATTTTATCGTTTATCACCAGATTCATGCAATCATACATATCACTATATTTCATGGTGTTATGTATGGTATAAACTACATCACGTATCTGGTTGCCCTTCTCCGCTACGAAAAGCATGTAGAAAACCACCGATGAGCCTTAGTGCTGCAAGGCTTCACAGGCGAAATCTCTTATCATACTCAATAGGATTGAGTATGATAAGAATATGGTGTTATTTTGAAGAGAAAAGATTATATGATTATATAACTAACTAATAATGGCTTGACATGATAATAGACAAAGAAAAAAGACTGCATAGTTCAGTCTTAGTATTTCATACTTACGACTCATTTGATAGTTTCCTTTTCGTCGATCATGATTTCTTCTCCAGTCTGATGGTTCCTCGCCTTTCTTGCTGCTCGTAGGATTGGTTTTATTTTTCCTACATTACTGATCATGATATCTTCGTCATTTATTATTTCTTTATGTATGGCAGTTTGTATAGCATCCCAAGCGATGGTCAGATCTTTTTAGTCATGCCACTTTTTTCTTGTACGCGAGTTAGTAACAGTCCATCTTCCTGCATTATCTAAAAGGTCTACCCATAGCAGTACACATCTCACGATCAATGGCTGCTGGTTGGGAAGAGTTGAGGACATGCAATCGTTCCTACAATCATTTGAATTCTGACTCGGTGAACAAACTCCCGCAGTATCCATAATTGAAGGCCGTTGAAGTCCAGTGAGTATTCATAGACTTGTCTATCCAAAATCAGAAGATGTCTTCAGCACTTTTCTGCAATTATTTATGGCTAATGCTAAGGGCTCAAGCAAGAGGTTTTACGAGGCATTTAATCCGTAAGACAAGTTTTACATAATCCTTTGTGTGTAAAACTATTCTTTTCATGGCCTATTTATCTATAGGAAGAATATAGGGACCATTTAAAAATCATGTTCATGCATAGAATCATGGTGTTTGGGCAACCTCTGTATACTTGTATTGATTAAGGATGGATATCTATTGATTAAGGATGGATATCTATTGATTAAGGATGGACATATCAGCCCGCAGCAGGTAATGGTCTTGTTTTTTATCCTCATTGTTGGGAAATTAACAAATTCAAGCGTTCTTATTCTTGTGCGTTATGGTCATAATGCACCTGAACTGCTTCTTATCATCAGTCAACTCATGATGGTAATCATAATTGCCGTTATGATTCCGTTATTTAAAGATCCTTCGAAGAATTTGATTGATTATTTTTTTGAATATTTTGGTGCTATTTTTGGATTTATTTTCAGCATGATTATATTTACGGCGCTTCTTCTTGATCTTTCGACTAATGTGACATTCGATTTTGAACAAGTACACGTTCTATTCTTACCTACTACACCTACAGCGGTCATTTTAATGTTTATGATCATCAGCATGGTTCTCCCTGCATATTTTGGTATTGAAATATTAGGTAGATCAAGCATCATGATGGGCGGTCTGATCATACTCATTATTCTATCTCTCAATGTACTTTCAACTACCAACGCCGACATCAATAATTTGCCACCCATTTTAGGGCCAGGTCTCCCCACGCTACTCAAACAAGGAATACTTCATATAGGTTTTTTTGGAGAGTTCATTGCTTATCTCATGATGCGACCGTATATTCGCAGTTATTCAAGTTATCAACGTTCTTTTTATATTATTTCTGCTGTTACATTGGTCGTGGGTATTATTCAAATAACCCTATTGCAACTTATTTTTCCTTATCCAACAAGTGCTAATTTGCTTTTTCTATCCGTGGAATCCATCAAACTAATATATTTTGGTCGGTTTATTCAGCACATTGAAGCGATTTATGCGATAGCTTGGCTAATTGTAGCTTGTTTGCGGCTAAGTTTTATGTTGTATCTTTTATCGCTTGCAGCGGCAAGTATGACCAGAACTCACAATTACCGTCGATTTATTCCTTCCATTGCTGTTCTTGTCTATTATATCGCCTTACTGCCAAGTACATTGTCTGATGCGATTGATTTTAAAGATGTGGTATTAGAACAACGTCTCCCCTTTCTTTATGGGTCGATTCTCTTGTTATTTATCATCGTCGGATATTTTAAATTGTGGAGAAAAAAACGAGCAAATACTAAGAAAACAAACCTTCAGTCAGCTTGAACCAGTTCAAACTGTAGCGCAGGAATGATCTGTAGACTATGGTCATGCTACAGCAGTCTTTTCTATCCTCATAGTTGGTCTCTTCTAACTTTGGATCAGGTGTGAATCTAGTATAAATTGGCGGACACAAATGAACGAACACATTGAACATTCATCACCCGAGAGGTTCACTATACCTACATGGATGATTTAGCTGGTGCTGATGAGCCTTTTTTCTTGATCTCGACAGTATAATAGGTCGTGTGCTTGGTTGCCACCCGCAAGATGGGGCCGGTTACGATGATGTTAGCAGCTATGATCTGCACATCCTTTGCTGACCGGATGTCTTTTTTTACGCCCTGTTTGTAGATGGAGGTTTTTACGCATCTGTACGGGCGCACTTGTAGCATCCAATGGAAAGCGTTCATGATGATGTCTGACCCGTTGGACATGACTGTGTGACAAGGTGCTGATATATACTCGTCCATTCAGTTGAAGATGGAATTCAGCCACCTGATCGATGTAGCCGCTAGGCGTCACCATCGGCATCCATTCGGAGACTCGCCACACGTGCGTCCCTATAGGTGTTTCTCTGACTAGAGTACAGGTCACCTGATACAATTCTTGTTGATTGAGCAAGGGTTTCATCCAATGCCTCCAAACTATCTAGATAGCAAACGTACGAAAAAGGTCTTAGGTACGTATCAGTGCTGCTAACTCGTTGGCACATGATCTGCACACCTTTTTTCTGTGCAGTTCGATTAAGTTTTTTCTAGCACGACAAAATTCACATGTACTCTGATATTTACGCAGGATGATCTGATGGCCATCCAGGAAATATTCAATGGGATCTTTGAATTCCATCCCAAGCGTATGGCGTAGTTCTTTGGGTATAACAATGCGACCTAGTTGATCCACATTTCTACATACACCGGTAGCTTTCAAGTGGTCACGCCTCTTTCTTCTTTTGATATGATCATAGCATAGATAGCATCATCAGATAATTCATGGTGATGATTTTCTCTCAATATGCGTTGTATATCCTGTGGATTCATCATTTTCAACGGAAAAGCTCACAACGACTTCGGAGGTATACTCTACCTCATGGTTCTCGTCCCTCCTGGGTAGAATGAGTTTGCTGAGAACACTGCAATTATTTGTTTGCATAATATAACTTTTTGTCTTTCCATTAACAAGCACAAATCATTTTGTACTCTACTTCATAGATTATCATCAGATACATCACCCACAAGCAGGGTTCATTTTTGGCTAATGGATGGGTTGGAATAATAGCATGAGTTATGGTACGGTATGAATATTATCGAATTCATGATAGCATTCATCGGTATGAGTTCTTATATTGAAACTGTATGTTTGTGAATAAGCCAGTATTGAATGATTGCAGGAAATATGCATGGGTTGGCTTGTTGATTTACCTTCGTTTACATAAAGCAAAATCAACTGTGTAGTCTTTCATTATACAGCGTAATACTAGATATCATCTATCGATAGCAAACGCTGAGATTCTATCTTGTAATATACCCTACATTATATTACACGTTAAGTTCATGATTTTTGTAGCTATCAAGAATACTTTTAGACTAGTTCATTTCGTTGGATAGGATGATTATGAGAAGATTATATGTAAGAACTTTGCTAATACTCAATGGATTAGCTATCCTCTTATTTGTTTATGTAAGCCATGTGTTTTGGGATTTCACGATTCAAACCACGCACCAACGGTTACTTATTCAGGCGGAGGTCACTTCCGTGTTACTTGATCATCGCTGGCATAGGAATCAACAGATCATCGAACAAGCGGCGGAACGTTTGGCAGGTACTTTCTCACCATCAAGTACAAAACATGTCCTCGATCAGTTGCAACATGCTTTAGAAACGGAGCGTATAGAGGCTCTTGCGGTCATGACTACCACTGGTTATGATCTTGTATCTATTGGTCCCCACATTCCCGTTGATCATATCATTTATCAGCACTCTTTTTTTATCTCTCCTCCTTTTTTCTCAAAACAACATAGGGGATCTCTTGTCGTACTTGAAGGAACTCCAATTGATGATTCGGATCATCTGTATCTAGGCATGATCCAGCCATTGGGATTGTTCCAGATAAGTCGCCTGGTGCCTACACCATTCTATACAGGTATTCACATACGCATCATTCAAGCAGAGGCAATTAGGCAACCTAGTTCTTTGTTATTTCCTACACCATCAACGATCTCGACTCCTCATTCATGGTTGGCTCAAGTCATCCAGCACACCTCGAATACATCATTTGGTGTGTTGACGCACACCATGGGTGCGCATAGTAACTATTACATCATAGGCTATGATAAACTACAACATTATCCTTTCTATATAGTGAGTAGTCTTCCATTGGATGCTGTATTTTGGACGTGGCTTCATTCGATGTTCATAGGAATAGTCGGATTTTTATTTCTTGTTGGTTTTTCTGACCTAGCTATCTTCTTTTTCCTTTTTAAATTAGATGCCTCTCGCAATCGAAAAAAGAGCACGCTTCAATTATACGAGATTCTTTCTACAGTAACTCATATTACGAGTACAGCTGAGGACGAAACAACCTGTCTTCAAACGCTCGTCACCGCATTATGTGCATGTTTTTATGCCGCGTCGATCGGGCAAGTCGATGGCGAAAGAGTGACTATTCTATTTTCTGCTGGACCCGGTGCAGATCAGTTGCAAAAGCTATCTTTTGATTTATCTAAAGAATTCGCTCATGATGCACCATTAGCTGTACGAGCGATCAAAGCGAAACGAATATCCTATGACAACCATCTTCAAAGGGCCGATAAACAACACGACTATGGCATGATGATGAATGCCTATAGCTATGCTTCTGGGCTATCAATTCCCCTCATACGTCAGCAACAAATATGGGGTGTGCTGAATCTCATCAGCGATCATCCAGGTGTGTTTGATCGAACGATCCTTCCACTTGCCGATCAGATTGGGCATGTATTGCAAGACGCACTCGAACGTTTTGATTTGCGTGAAGCACAGGCCTTTCATGATCAAAAGAATGATATTCATCTTGCCTTTCATGATGTGATTGGTGTTATTGCACAAGCATCACAAGACCACCTATCTGAAGATCAGCTTTTGCAGTTAGTATGTGACACATTTATTCGACGGCATGTGTTTACAGTCGTAGAAATCGGTATGCCATTATCCGATAGCATGTTTCAATTTCCCTATTATGCAGGGATAAGGGTCGACCATGGGCCCCTATCACAAGAATCAGCCAGTCGTGCATGGCAATCAGGAAGGTATCTAGTAGAAAATGATGGGGAAGCGATGATTTCATCCCGTCCATGTACAGATGAACGCAATCAGTGGAACGCCAGTGCATATTTCATCATCAATCGCGAAAAGGAAAAATACGCATTATTAGGGTTGCACCATCAGGACAAAGCCATTTTTGATGAAGAATTCATTCAATTGGGCATTCGATTAGTGGAATTAATTGGACAGATTCTCACCAATCAAGAGCGGGAAGCAGAGCTCATTCGACTGCATCACTTTTATGAAGCGTTAGCTAAAGCCAATGAGTTGATCATTCATATGAATGACTCACAAACTTTATTTCATCAATTGGGTGAGTTAATCATGTGTCGAACGGAGGCATTAGGCTACTATATTGGGTTCGAAAAAGATCATCACTTAGATATAAAAAGCAGACTATTTACCAATGCAGAATTGGGAACACTTTTTGATCAAAGTATAGCGCAATTTTTATATGGTTTTCCAGGAGCTCCCCCAACGGTGGTTGGAGATGTGTTACTTACTCATCAACCGGTGGTTGTCAATCACTACTCAGAAACTACACGTTATCCTGGGAAGCAGGGATATCCTTTCATGTCGCAATCTGAATTAGATTCAATTGCAGCCTTTCCAATTTACGGAAGCGATCAGGTAGGCGTGCTGACCGTTTTGGGTAAAACGAATTTGTTTTCTTCGGAAATTATCACTTTATTACAATCGCTTGCAAATAATATAACGGATAAACTCCGGCAGTTACATACTGAGCAAGAGCGTAATTCAGCACAATCAGAGCTGGCTTATCAAGCTTTTCATGATGCACTAACTCGTATTCCTAATCGTGCCTATTTAGAAAGAACGATCGATCATATTCTGTTGAAACAAGGCCAATCCCCTTATTCACTTACACTCATTATTGCAGACTTAGATGGATTTAAACAGATCAACGACACCTATGGACATAGGGCTGGAGATGTCGTTTTACAAGTGGTGGCTATGCGATTGAAGGAATGCTTACGTTCAGATGATCGGATCTTTCGTTATGGAGGAGATGAATTCATTATACTTGTTGAGGAATTATTACCACTAGCAGCCATGGATCGGATTTGTAAACAAACGATCCAGCGCATTCATGAACCCATTCTATGGGATGGGAACTCGTTGACTGTAGGGATTAGCATTGGCATTGCGCAAGACTCATCTGGAACTCAATCGCCACGGTCTTTATTTAAAGAAGCAGATGAGGCATTGTTTATGGCAAAGAAAGCAGGTAAAAACACGTATGTTATTCGATGAATAGGGATAACTCATGATGGAAGGAAAGGATGATTTTATGGAAAAGGAACAGTTTGCTAAACTATTGGGCTATCCATCTTTTTATCAATTGCAAAATGCAAGTACCTATAGTTTGATAGATATGGATTCAAGTTATTACATTACACCTACACCACAAGGGTGGGTAGTGTGGTGTGATGCAGAGGAACATATGAATCAAGCGAACATGGTTATGTTCTCTACGCAAAGAGAGGCCCGATTCTATTTGCATGCATTATTGAAGGAACTACAATAAACCTATGTTATGCATGTATCACACGCAATTTTTAAAATATAACCTCTCGTCATTGGAAGGCTCTTGAATCGACAAAAGCAGTCGTTATTTTGATTTATGGCATAGCTTTACACCGTAAAAGGCGTCGATTTCAGATCGATATCGATCCCTTGATACCAGGCATCTGCGTATGGACAGATCATGATCCCCACATTCGGGTGAGGCTTATTTTCGTGCTGCGATGTCTGCAGTTTCAAGTAGCTAGTCAAGCTTTTCACGTTTATTGGAACGCTCCACTGTCGTTCTCCATTGGTAGACATTTTTTCATGCGTTGCTGTCATATGCAACCTGTGGGGAAACAAGCGCGGCGTGTGCTGCGTATCGAGGTGTACATGCGCCGACCGTAGAACGAGTCAAAATAAGGTGAATCACAGGTGTAGACACCGTTCTTTTATCAGGGGATAGCGATAGGTATTGCCGTCCACGATTGCGATCGTAGCCATTGTCTTTCGTGGCGAGTCCCTTTTGACAAACGGGCATGTCTTTGAGGGAGATCATGATGTGATCCTTGTACTTTTCGCTTTAACATTGGTTCAGGTCAATGAATGCACGAGGTTCCCTTAGACTCGAAATAGCGGTAAAGGCCAGGGCAATCTGAGCAACATCTAGTACAATCTGTTGCCAATGCGGGTAATACGGCTCAAACTCTTTGATGCTTACGATAAGTGAAGTGACACAGAATCATGGCGCGAAGCTTGCCCCCATCGAGGATCGAGTGGAAGGTCATGGTGATTGTCCGAGGCCGCGAATAGGTACAAGGTGGTACCCGAAATAATCGCAGTGGCTGTTGCCATTCGGATGCGTATAGATGCCGTTTCAGGTGCATAGGTCAGTCACGTTCTCAAGAGCCATAACTAGGCGTGTTATGGGGAAAAGTAGTGGGGCGCGCAGGTATTTCGTCAGTTGGAATAGAAAGCGCAGCTACGTTACCAATGAGGTCGAGCTAAACTGTTCACGAACTAGGGACAGAAGAAGGTCTATGTGAGAATGACCGTACGCTAGATGGACGTAGCAGGATGCTGTTGATCAAACGTTCAACTTTTATGGAAGTTGTGGTAGGTTCTCACCCTTCTTACCTGTGTCGGGTTTCTTATTGCGTGTAGGCTTGATCTTGCCAGTCAGATGAGAACTGGTCGAGGGCTAAAGACGAGCAAAAAATCGTAGAAGTTGCATGTGTCCAGGTATTAAGTCAATATGGTGGACACCCCCGAACAAGGAATATCAAAACAGTCTGATACATCGTTGTTTTATGCTAGCTAGCTTTTTAGTTCACATTTTTGAAAAACATAGATTGAAATTGCACAGGAGTCCTATATCCAATTGTTGAATGAATTCGCAGACGGGTTTACCACATCTCGTTGTATTCCCTAATGTCTTTCTTTGCTCGTTTACGTGTTGGGGACTTTTCTAACTGTATGAATTCGCGTTTCATGACGCTGTGGAATGACTTTATACCATTCACTTGATGATATAGCCTGCAGTCTTGCTTCGCCCCAAACTATCCCTAGAGCTATTCATAGAGCTTCATCCTTAGCCTCTCACCATCAAGGTGTGCCTAGTTTAGCTAGGCGCGACAATACAAGAATGGCTCTTTTACCGCTTTTCGCCAAGTAAATAGCTAACAACACTTTTCGCCATGTACGTTGTATGATTAACAGAAATCAATTCAGAAACTTTATGAATACCATCTCCACTCGTAACAATAGGAGGTTCTAATAAGGTGGATGTTTGATACTGTGACAATCCGGCAGTTGCCATTAATCCGTTACATAAGCATTTGCGCCCCACAGTATTTTCGATGCATCCGTCTTTTTCCAAATAAGTATGTACAGGTTCTGCAGCACAGCGATATTGTACATGGTTCTGCTGATCGAGATAAGCTTCTCGTAAATATCCCAAATCGCATCTTCTCGTTCGGTTTTGGTACACTTCTTTATCTGACAAAGAACCTATTACATCCACAACTTTAAATGGGAATCCGGTAGGTGAAGCAAAGGGATCCGTATGGACATGGATTGGATGCTTTATAATATCCTGTATGACTTGTTTTTTAACCTTTCTATCCATTCCGGATTCTTCGCAATATGCAAACAGTGTACCTACCTGAATTCCTGTTGCCCCTTTTGCTTGTGCAGATTGTAGCCCTTCAGGAGAATCATATCCTCCAGCGAGCCAGAATGGATATCCAAGTGCTGCAACCGCATGAAGATCAACAACATCGCGTTGATCATATATAGATTGCCCGGATTCATCATATTTTTTAGGCCCCCGTGGTGGGGCATTATGGCCCCCAGCAGTTGGCCCTTCAATGATAAACCCTTCAACAGAACCTGTTGATTTTTTTGACATGAGCAAAGCTAAACTATACGATGAAATGATCGGAAAAAAGGCCGGACGATGCAACTCTTGTCGAACACCATCATAGTCTCTTGGATCAAAGTGACTACTAGGTCCCTCTCCAGCCTTCATTCCCACCACTTCACATTTCAAACTTGCTGGTTCATTTTTAGCTAAAAGATTAATGGCTCCAGGAATCTCACGAGGAATGCCAGCTCCCATTAAAACAACATCTACGTGAGCGTTCATGGCGCCATATAAAATCGCTAAGTTAGGTAGTGATAATTTAGTCAACAGGTTGATGCCAACTTGACCATCATGATCGAATTTAGCCAACCAAACTTCAGCAAATGCCCCAAGCATAGCCACTGTGCGTAACCATGTAGAGGATTCTAGTGTCCACATCGGTAATCGTTGATACGGTTGTGAAGACAACTTCCCATTAGGAATAAAGTACTTATCTATGATCTTTTGTGCTAGAGATGGCCATGGTGATGCCGCTAAAGCGTTTCGCATATAGCCTCCCACATCACCGTCTTGTAATCGTCTCACAAGCACAGTATCGATTCCTGTACCAGAAACTACTCCAAGCTGTCCAGTCCGTGAAACAGCACGTGCTAATTTCCAATTGGAAATTGCCACACCCATACCACCTTGGATGATTTCGGGCCATTTTTTTGTGGTGGTTGTATCTACATCCATATAAATCATCCTCCATGAAAGTAATCGAGTAATGGTTTATCTGATCAAGTCCTACATGTGGTGTACATTCGCTTCTCGGTAGATATCGAATTATGTTCACTTATTCTTGATCACTACATAGAGGGAAAAAATAGTTCCAGCGATCTATTACCAAATCAACAAGGGTTGGATCAAATTGAGTCCCTCTATGTGTACAAATGAAATGTCTAATTTCCTCTGACGACATTCTTTTGCGATAGAGCTTTTCTGTATCTAACGCATCCATCACATCTGCAAGACTAACAATTCGTGCACAGAGCGGAATTTGAATCCCTTGCAATCCATGAGGATACCCTGCACCATTCCACCATTCATGGTGGAATTCCGCCTCTTCCATTGCGTAACGCATGAATTTCTCAATAGAATATGGGGAAGAAGCTATGATCTGCATGATTTGACTAAGTATATATCGGCCTGCTCTTGCATGGGTTTGCATGGCACTACGTTCATCGGGGGTCAAAATATCTGCTTTAGTTAGAATGTCCTTTGAAATGATGATTTTCCCAATATCATGAGCAATCGCCGCTTCTGATAGCCAGGTAATATCCTGATCTGCTAAATCGTACTCCTCCTTAGCTAGTTGTGCGATTTTTCTTGAATATTGCTTCACATGATCCACATGCGGATCGATCATTGGATCACGCCATTCAGCCATTTGAATCATCACTTGTAAAAAATGTGTAGTCACGTAGTGAACGATCTCTTCACGTACTTTTTCTTCTTTTATATCATAGTTTTTTTGGTAGACTTCATACATAATGACTTCGCGCAGTTGCATTCGTTTTAGAAATAGGGGAAAGAAAATATCTCGATCTTCGAGGGTCATCCTAATAAACACTTCTTGAATGATAAAATGAAAGGTTTTTGCAACCCATTGGATGGGAATACCTAAATCCACATGGATTTTCCCTATATGTTTCATCGTTTGTTTTTCATAGGCTAATGTCGCGTCGCAAAGTGATAAAAAAAATCCCCTCATCCCAAACTCTAAGTGGTCTCGTCGTGGTCGAATCATATCATGTAAAGAAGGCTCGTTCTCTAACATATTGTAGAGACGTGTTATCACATCGGGAGCATGTTTTTCGAAGAAAAAGAAATTAGCAGATAATTGTAGTGCGTCTTCATTGGAAAATACATGATCAATATCCATATATCAATCTCCTCCAGAGCTTTAAACACCATCATGATCCATAGTTTTCCACGAATATACAAACAATATAGTGCTTTTACGTATACACATATTTACATCTATAGGTGTTCATTCGCACTCTATACCTTGTCAAACTTATTTTTGTGATACCGTTCTCATAGGCAGATGATCTTCATACGAACTGTACATTCTTGTCATGACAGACGGTTTAGCTTATCCTACCTTCACTCGTTTTGTCATTGGATCGTTCCATAGACTACTTTGCAAGATGTTCTGCATTCACTTCTTCTTCAGATAAATCGTTAAAAAGTGCTTCTAAGCGCAATAATTCAGTCTCTACAATTTGTAAATTGCGTTGTTCAGCATCACGATCCATTGTATTGGTGAAAATGAGCAATCTCATACCCAGTAGAGAATTACGCACTTCATTTACTAATGCCCAGGGCACTATTTGTGCGCGTATGGTTCTTTGAGCGGGTATTTTATTTTGTTCACGCGTATGTTGCGTAGCAAGTTGATGACTATGCCCTAGCCATGCAATGACTGAGCACCCCAAAAATTGCAAAATAATAGGTGCCCAATGTTCATGGTGACCACCATTTTCCATGATCGATAACGCAGTAATCAGAATACCTCCAAAAACTGCAGGGACAAATCCAATGCTGTAACCAACAGCTCCAGCTAAAAGCACTTCTATACTTGAAAATACATTATGTTCGATAAATGAAAATAGTAAAAAGACAACACCAAGTAATGCAGCCATCAAGGTTACGCGCAAACGTAAATAATTGAGTACGTTGTCATCAAACTGAGAAATCAATTTCATGCTATGAGTAACCAGACGTTTGATATTTCTCCACATGGTAACCCCTTCTATTCTGCAGAATCTTTATTTTTCAATCATTGACGGTGGATCAACAAAAGAGAACATAGCTCATTGACCTTTGTGATCCACCATCATGCCACGTCAGTTTCAACATCTCTTCTTATCTTACTGAGATCGCTACCCGATTTACTTTTGCCTGTTCGAGGTATTTAGCCACGACATAGCCACCACTCATGTTTTGTACTTGTGTAAAGCCATGTCCTTTAAGGATTTGATGGGCAAAATAGCTCCGCTGACCGGATCGACAATAAAGGATCGTTGGCTTTTGAGGATCTAATTCGGCGATTCGTGTGCGCAACTCATCCAGTGGAATATTGATCGCATGGGGCAACATCCCTTTGGCCGTTTCATCCGGTCTTCTCACGTCCACAATTTGAAACTGCAAAGGATCCGTTGGCCATTCGTTAAGTAGTTCTACTGTCCCATCATATACATGTTCTGCTGCCATACCAGCCATAATCACCGGATCTTTCGCCGACGAAACAGGTGGGGCATAGGCGAGATCGAGATCTGCAAGATCCTCTACCGTCATACGACCGAAAATAGCCGTTGCCAACACGTCCACACGCTTATCGACGCCTTCACGTCCCACCACTTCCCCGCCGATTAAGCGACCTGTGCTCTGCTCGACAATCAACTTGATCGTTATATCGTGCGCACCCGGGTAATAGGAAGCATGATGCCCTGCCGTATTGTAAGAGACGAAGTAGGGAATACCTGCTGCCTTAGCCGCTCGCTCCGTCATTCCTGTCATACCTATATTGACTGCACCTACTCGTACAATCGACGTTCCAAGGGCTCCTCTAAACTTCACGTGCATCCCACAAACATTCATTCCGATAATGCGGGCTTGTTTATTCGCAGATCCAGCTAACGCAATCCAATGCATCTTTCCATCGATCATATACTTGACTTCAGCCATATCCCCGCCAGCATAGATATCGGGATCACTTGTTTGCATCATATCGTTGACTTTCAGCGCTCCTGTCACACCCAACGCTAAGCCCGCGTCTTTTGCCAATTGAACATCCGGACGTACTCCAAGTCCCAAAATAAATACATCTGCCTGCACTTCTTTCCCACTTTCAAGAATCACCGATCGTGCACGGTCATCGCCTGTAAATGACGAAACCCCATCCCCTAACACAGTCGTAATCCCCATGCGTTTCAACTCATCCACCACGCGACTCGTCATCTCTTCATCAAAGGGCGGAAGAACCTGTGTTGCTTTTTCAATTAATGTTACGCGCAACCCTAGTGCACGAAGATTTTCGGCCATTTCAAGTCCAATAAATCCTGCTCCAATCATAACCACTCGTTTTGCCTGATACAGTGTTATAAATTGTTTAATCGCGTCTACATCAGGGACATTGCGCACAGAGAAGATACCTGGCAAGTGCAATCCTGGAAAGGGAGGAATCAATGGCTTGGCCCCAAGGGCTAACACGAGTTTGTGATAAGTCTCTTCATAAATGTCTCCAGTGACGATATTGCGTACTGAAACTACTTTTCGTGTTCGATCAATAGCGATCACTTCTTGACGCGTACGCACGTCAATTTCAAAACGTGCTTTTAACGACTCTGGCGTATGCAAGAGCAAGTCATTGCGATCTGGAATGACGCCACCTAAGTAATAAGGCAAACCACAATTAGCAAATGATACATGAGGTCCTTTTTCGATGATCACAATCTCAGCTGTTTCATCCATTCTCCGCACCTTGGCAGCAGCACCGGCACCAAGTGCAACCCCGCCAATAATGACAACCTTTAGTTTGTTCACCTCTGGCATAGTCAATCGCCTCCTACAACCATCTTAAAAGCACATCTCCGTTCACATAAGCCCCAAACAGACTATCCGCATATAGCGCAAATAGACTACATGTGAGTGCTCTAATATGCTACATGTCATCTACAAGCACATTCATTCCGCCTGGCTGTTTTGATGTAGACGTAGCTGTACAATCTACGATTTATAAGGGAAAAGTATGGTGGATGTCTCTCATAGCTGACCTCTCCGTGATGACAATCATCATGAATCGGATCATTGCATTTATTTATAGTTTTTTATGAATCCTTCTCGTACCGCATAGGTAGCAGCCTCTACACGATTGATAACATGCAATTTATCCAAAATACGTCGCACGTAATTGCGTACTGTATTTTCACTAATAAAGAGACGCTTGGCAATATCCTTATTGGTGGCGCCTGTTCCAATCTCCCTGAGGATGTCAATTTCTCGTAAGGTTAGTGGTTGTTGTGCATTCTCTATCTCCTCATAGGTAGACGGATTAGACAGGTCAGAGAGAATCGTAGGGGCTAGATGATCCGGAACAACGGCTTTGCCCTTTGACACGTTATGCACGGCTTCGACTAACTCATCGGGATCGACCGTCTTAATGAGATATCCTTGTGCGCCATGTTTCATTGCATCAAATAAAGCTTTTTCTTCCTCATTGACCGTTAAAATGAGAATGTGTACGGGTACGTGTAACTTACGAATGCGTCGTGTCGCTTCGAATCCATTCATCTGTGGCATGGTTAAATCCATGATTAATACATCTGGGCGAAGCAATTCAACAAGATGTACAGCTTCAAACCCATTCTCACCTTCCCCCACCACCTCAACGTCTGGGGAGTTTTGCAGGATGCCGATAACACCGTTCCGAAACAGATGGTGATCATCTACCACAACCACTCTAATGCCCACATGGCATTCCTCCTACTGTATCTACCAAATACATGCTCTTTTTTCTAGTATTCCATACGAACCTCTGGGATAACACAGCCATTCAAACTATATTTGTAGTCTTTATAGACTAAAAGGTAACAGCATCGTTTTTCATTCTCAGAAAAACAAGGAACTACCCAGCCATATGACTCGATAGAAATACTCATGGTCAGTGCTACATGAGAGCGTAAAGTCTATCTTTGACTTCACCTGAAGCTTACCTTCTATTGAATTATGGGTGCATGATCAACAAGTTTTCTCGATTCCCATGAGAGGACTATAGGTATTTTCAAGGGGTGCCATCTTACAATTTTATGATCAATTTCTACTTATTTTTGTTCACCATCCGATAAAAAATGAACGTAGACTACGGACTGTAGTTCAAAACGACTATGCCTAGCATCCTAGTATTCTATCCATATGAACCAGAGAAAGTAGTCGTTTTGGTTCTTACGATATCATCACCCATCCATTACCATGAAGATATCGAAAGTGAAGGGAGTGGCACGCGATGGTGAACTTCTCAAATGCGTGGCCCAATTATTACGTCGGCTATCTATGGCTCATTGTTTTCATGATGTTTGTTGCAGCCAAATATCCTCACCATGATCGAGGTGATAAAAAATGAACTGGACCAAAAGTATGCGCACCACTGTTACAGAAAAGTTAACGTGGGATAATCTCTTACCTTCAGAACAACCCATTTACGTCTCATCGCTCGTCTATAGTTTTGGTGTTTTTACATTAAGCAGTCTAGTCTTCACCATTATGTCAGGTGTCATCATGGCGGCATACGGCCCCACTTGGTATCAATATTCTGCTGCGGGTGCGTTCTTTCGTTCGGTGCACTTTTGGAGTGTTCAGGCCTTTTTCTTCTTTATGACGATGCATCTGGTAGGTCAGTTTTTTATGGGATCGTGGCGTGAAGGTCGCGCCATGACATGGGTACTTGGGGCACTCTCCTTTGGTGTTTCCGTGATCACCGCCTTCACCGGATACCTATCCCGTGGCGACTTCTTTGCACAGTGGAATCAGGTACAAAGTAAGGATGCCTTCAATGGCGCTGGACTCGATGGGTTTTTGAACATCTTAAATAACGGGCAAGTCTACGGTCTCCACATCGCCGTGTTACCACTGATCTTAATCGTTCTGGTCGGTTGGCATATGGTTGCCGTTCGAGCCAAAGGCGTTGTTCCACCCTATCAAGCAGCACATGTTCAAAAGAAAGAAGGGGAAAAAAGATGACTCGAAAAGCGCACTTTGAACGCAATACTTTGCGCTTTCCCCAAAAAGACTTCGATATGGTGAAAGAAGGCATTGTTAGTCTTGGCATCGTAGGCGTCGCAGTTGTGATCGTGGCAGCTATTTTCGGTGCACCGTATCGCCCTGCCATTACCAACCAAGAGATCGCCAATCAAAAACCGATACTTGTGATGCAAACAGCCATGGGTGACCTTGATGGTCAAGGAGAAATGGCCGCCTATGGTCCACCATACAATAACGGTTGGCACGGTGTCGCACAAAACATTCAATCCATTGGTCCCTTTTCACCGCAAACATGGTGGGGTACTCCCTATCATCTCTACACGCCAAATGCGGATGTCATCACACCCTTAACCATGCTTGCAACGGCATCCAATAACACGGCGTTGCAAGCTGCCATACAAACCTATAACGCAGCTTCCTATACACAGCAGCAGGCATGGGATAACAACTTTACTAACGCATTAAATAAAGCCACTGTGCAAAACGGGCAAGTCGTTGTGCCAAGTGGTCAATACGGCCCGGTACAACTCATGATGAACGATGAATTGGCTCTCGCGAAGTCTGGATTATTATCTGGTGCACTCGATCGCGAGACCAACAATGGGGTTTATCGTTGGAACATCCAAAATGATCTCTTGTTTTTACAAGGTCCAGCACTTCATCAATATGCTAAAACCATCGACATGAGAGGTGAGCAATGGGGCATCAACCACGATGAACAAGCGTATCCTGGCCCCTGGTGGTTGACTCCGTACACTTTCTTGTATCAAGTACCGCCAGGTTCCACGTCGCCATCCGGCGATGAAATCGTAGCGTACACCATTGCTGTTTTGTTCGGACTACTCGTTTTGCTACCGTTTATTCCCGGTCTCAATAAGTTGCCACGCGTACTTCCTGTGCACCGTGCTATCTGGCGAGATTGGTACAAACGGTTAGAGACAACCAACGCCTGTGCATCTTGTCCTCTAGCTACATCGTGCAATAAAGAGTTTCATGGTCCTATGACCGCTGCAGCAGACCATGAGATACCAGCATGCTATGATCAGACAACATCAGTAGGGAAAGGATCGCATTTCGTATCACAAGATTCTGGCATCCAACCGCATGCATAATCCAGCGAATGAGTAGTTGTCATGCTAAATGAACCTATAGGTGGTGTAAACCATACACCACCTATACAGAGGAGACGACGAAGATGAGTAAGGGACTCAAGTTATGGGTGATTTGGATACTCGCGTTACTTGCAGGAGTCTATGGAACGGCTGTCGTATACCAAGCAATCACGACCACGGCGAAAATAGATTATGTATACGGGATTCCTATTCTCCTCTTTGGCATCTGGGTGACAGGAAACATCTGGGCTTCAGCACGTCAGGCATATCGCCGTCAACGCGCGCATCAATCCTACCATTGACCTTATGAGGAGTTGAGTACAATGACCACTCGATGTCACCTAACTATTGATGTATATGGAAATTCTATCGTCTACCAAACCCAATCAATGAACATCGTACCTATCCTCTAATGCATATAAAAACATGGTTAGGTGACGCAATTTACGGCGTGAATGATGGTTTAGCGGCCATATTTGGCATTATAGCGGGTGTGTCAGGATTTACGAATAGCCATCGAATGATTCTTGTATCCGGTTTATTTGGAGCCATCGCAAGCACTCTGTCTATGGGAGCTGGCGCATGGCTTGCTGCACGCTCTGAAAATGAAGTAAAGGAACGAGATATCGTGGATCATCAGCGCCACTTCACCACTCATGTAGAAGAGTACATCAGCGAATTGGTCCATGACTACGAGCAAGATGGATTTACTCATGCAGAGTCTCTTTGGATTGTAGAGCGTCTTTCAAAAGATCCAGAACGGTTCTTACACAGAGTTCTTACTGATCATACTGGATGGATGGAGTTGCACTCAAAAAATCCATGGCACGCCATGCTTTTTGCCGGAATATCCACACTCATTGGCGCCTTTATACCGCTTGTTCCACTGTTTTTCTTGACGAACTCATGGGGATTTATGCTGGCTGCTATAGTGAGCATTATCGCGCACTATGTAGTAGGTGCAGTCAAATCATGGGTCACTTTACGCCCTTGGTGGCAAAGTGGTTTAGAAATGATGATGGTAGGTATCCTTGTGGGCGTGATTTCCTATGGTCTTGGATCCATGAGTGCATGGTTCATTTAAGTCACTAAATACTCATGGATTACAGAAACTCTTCTCCCCTGATACAACTACGTCATCTCAGGGGAGAAGAGTTTTATTTGAATCCTACTATACGTAACGATGAAAGTTAGCTACGGTAAAGGATATGCGTTATTCATGCAAATAGTTTTTTACATGCTGACTGACCCGTGTTGCATCTTGGATACAGTCAGGAATCCCCATACCCCGATATGCAGCTCCAGCCAAAAAGATACCCGGCAACTTTGCGATTTCCTGATCAATTTGCTCCAGTCGTTGTAAATGACCAACATCATATTGAGGCATAGAGGATTTCCAGCGTTTTATGTGAACAAACTCAGGTTCATCTTTCAACCCTGTCGTTTTTTCCAAATCCTTTTTCACTTTTCGAATCAGCTTCTCATCATCCCATGTAACCGCCTCCTCATCTCCATCACGTCCCACATAACAGCGAATTAATAAAGTTCCTTTTTTCGAAGCATGCACCCATTTATTTGATACAACCGTGCAGGCAGTGATGATGATCCCTTCATGACGTGGCACTAAAAATCCAGATCCCACGAGCGAAAATGCATAAGAAGGACGCGTATATCCGAATGAAACTGTGGCCGTTGAGGCATAACGAATGGTCTTTAGCTTTCTCACATCTATCTCTAATCCACTTAAAAGTACAGCTGAGTCAAAGGCTGGTGTAGCCAGAATGATTGCATCCGCAGGCACCAGTGACTCTCGACCCTCTTCAACGATGTGAATATAGTATTTACCATCCGATGTCAGCTGAATATCTAAGGCTTGAGTATTTACTTTCACATCGGTGTACTCTGTAATCTGTGATACTACCTGATCCACTAATTGTTCGAGGCCATGTTCAAGTGTAATAAACATTGGCCCTGATAAGCGCGATACCGATGATACACGTTTTCTTTGCCGAACTGCACCAAGTAATAACCGAGCATTTTTTTCGTACAGTTCACGTAACATCGGCATGGTGGCCTGTAAACTCAAATGATCGATATCTCCTGCGTAAATCCCAGATAAAAGAGGTGCTGCAAGAGTATCCACAATTTCATTGCCCAGTCGTTTTCTTAAAAACTCC
>NZ_JALBUF010000020.1 GCF_022606465.1 Sulfoacidibacillus ferrooxidans | reverse complement strand
CTTGCGATCTACAACCTAGTTTGAGATTCGAAGACAGGGGATAAACCCTCCAACATCCAGCTCATTCGTAAACGCTCGCAAGGCGGGGACTACACTCTCAAGATCGAGAACCAATGGTCCCAAGGAGTCATTCGTAGTACCCCGACCACTACGAGAATTTTATCTCAAAACTCTTTGGAGTACGTGACATCAATATACTAAGGAGTCATTGGGATTGTCGCAGGGAAACTCACGCAAAACCTGTACAAACCTACGCTGTGCCTGTCGATCAAAGATGGCGTCGCTAAAGGATCAGGACGGAGTGTACCTGGTGTGGATCTCTATGCGTTGTTGCAGGCGGTACAAGCACAAACAAGTGTGTTCACGGCGTTTGGTGGCCACGCAGCGGCGGCAGGATTCTCCTTACCTGCAGATCGAATCAACGACTTACGGAGTGCATGGGCAACGGTCGCACAGGGTATCGAGTGGGAACCACCGCATATCGATGTGGATGCACCGCTACACGTGCATGAATTGACACCGCAGTTCATCGCCGATCTGAAACGTCTTGAACCGTTTGGCCAAGCGAATCCAGAGCCTATTTTCTTTTTGCGTGATGTACAGATTGGGGATGTACAGACGATGGGTGCCAAACAGCAACACCTACGCGCACGCGTGAAAGAAGGAACGGGACGTAGCTATTCGCTCGTCGCGTTTGGAGAAGGGGAACGGATCGCACAATGGCTAGAACTGCTGTTAGGCTATAGGGGTGGACACAACGAATCGAGAGTGTGAAAATAAGTAAATCGATTCGAGGTGTTCATGGTGACAAAGACAAATAGATACAGCACGGAATTTAAATTGAATACGGTGAAAATGATTTTGGAGGAGGGGCGGGTCGCTTCTCAAGTTGCACGGGATTTGGGCATGCCCGAGAAAACTCTATACGGCTGGATATCTCAGTATAAAAGCGATCCGAAACATCCGTTTGTCGGATCTGGTTATCTGAAGCCAGATGCGCAAGCAACGCGGGATTTGGAACGGGAAAATCGTGAGTTGAAAGAGGAACTAGAGATTTTAAAAAAGGCGCTGCGCATCGTAAGCCCAGACCGGAAGTAAGGTATCCATTTATCTACGATCACCGCTTCAACTATTCGGTTCAGAGGATGTGCAGAGTGTTTCAGGTGTATCGAAGCGGGTACTATGCATGGGTTAAGTGCCCTACTAGCGAGCGTACATATCGCCGAATGAATCTCACTCGACGTATTCATCACATCTTTCTTGCCTCTCGGCGTTTATACGGGAGTCCAAAGATTATGCGGGTGCTGCGAGACGAGGGTGTACGTGTTGGGCAGAAAACAGTGGCTCGTATCATGCGGGAGAATGGACTGAAGAGCCGCACAGTCCGTAAATATAAGGCAACAACCAATTCCAAACACAATCAGCCTGTAGATGACAACGTGCTAAATCAGACGTTTACGGCAGAGAGACCAAACCAGGTGTGGATGTCGGATATTACGTATGTTTGGACCGCTGAAGGATGGCTTTATGTAGCCAGTATCATGGATTTATTCACACGAAAAATCGTTGGATGGAAGGCTGACTCACGTATGACCAAGGAACTCGTGATGAGCGCATTAGACGACGCATATGAGCGGGAAAAGCCTGCTGATGGTGTGTTGCATCATTCGGATCGAGGCAGCCAGTATGCGTCCAATGAGTACCAAGCACGGCTAAAAAAGTACAAGATGAAAGGCAGCATGAGCCGCAAGGGAAACGGTTACGACAACGCTTGCATTGAATCATTTCACAGCGTCATTAAACGTGAGCTCATCCATGTAGAGACGTACAAAACGCGCAAACGGGCGCATAAAGACATTTGGGAGTACATCGAGATTTGGTACAACAGGTTGCGGATTCATTCGTCGATTGGATATAAGACCCCTGTACAATTCCAATCAATGTATTGCAATAATGTGAACCAGAAAGCTAGCTAGCATAATAAAACGATGTATCAGACTGTTTTGATATTCTTTGTTCGGGGTGTCCACCATATTGACTTAATACCATACATACCCAACCGCACCAGACCGAATGGCCTCAATCATATCGGATGGTTGTCCGATAGCAGATACCATGATAATACGAGCATCGGGGTAGACTGTGATCAATTCCCTGAGTGCGTCCAATCCTCCCATGTTTCGCATCGTAATATCCATGGTTACAAGATCTGGGGAACACTCTGCATAGGTGCTGATTACTTCAAGACCATCGGTAGCTTCGCCGACCACTATCCCTCCCTTTGCAACGACAACATTTCGAATCATGGATCGCATGAACGCGGAATCATCTACTATCATGATACGCATGAGATTGCTCCTCTCATTTGGTTGGGTGTTCAGTAAGAATCCATGATCGTTCCTCACTAATTAAATGTACTACGCGTGTGCCGTTATATTCTGGTTGTTGATTGACCTCACCTATGATGGAACTGTTTTACTTCGAAGAAGACAGCTTGATTTCTGCGAGTAATGGAAGCTGAGGTCCCATCAGCAATTTAAAGTTATCGAAACATCCGTAGAAGATACCGTGCGAAGAAAGCAGCAGTTCTTTTTGATTTTCATGATACATAGCCAAGTCCGCACTGCGCTTTGCGCGAAGTTTTTTATCTTCAAAAGCCATTTTCGTAAAAAACAACTAACTAATCAACGATAGGTTACTCGCTTTCACTTACGATATAAAAAATGAATCGATATTTTCAGTGAAAAATCTCATGTCACCCATTCGCTCACTACTCGTTTGTAATTGAATAGCTAATTCATGTACATCTTGCATTAACTTTTTCTGATTTTTTTCAGACATCATAAATTGAATGCCATACGTAAAAATGGTACCAGGTAATTCATTGCTCCATGCAATTTTACCACTCCATTCCATGCACTGATTCAACACCCAAACCTTAAACCTAAGGACAACCTCGCTCATCGATGCGAAACGTACATTGGAGATGAAAGATAATCCCCCTGCTCCAATATCATGAATTAACACTTCTGTATAACCAATATGCAGCACACGTCCTCTAATCGAGTCTATGGTCATCGATCCTATGATGGGATGTAGGGGAGCGACTCTAAAATATTGTCTTTGATTTACCTTACCATCATTGACTTCTTGTACTCTTATCCCTTCATGAATGACAAACTGATCGAATTGATCCGCAGGTAAGGGTCGACTAAATAGATATCCTTGAATTTCATCGCATTGTTCCTTTCGCAAGAGGTCCCATTCATGAGATGACTCAACACCTTCTGCAATAACACGAAGATGTAACTCATGGGCAAGTGTAATAATGGAGCGAACAATCTCTAACGTTGTCGAGTGGTCTGATATTTTTTGAATAAAAGACTTATCAATTTTTAATCCATCTAGTTCTACTTGATGTAACCAACTTAATGATGAGTACCCAGTTCCAAAATCATCAAAAAGTACTTGAATTCCCATTGCGCGTAATTCCTTCACAGCACGACTCACAACGAGTCCACTTGGCAATAGACTGGACTCTGTAATTTCAATTTCCAAAAAATGCGGATCAACCTTCGTTTCTTGTACAATGTGCTTCATCGTTTCCACAATATCACTATGTAAAAATTGATGAATAGAAACATTGACAGATAGTTGTAGGTGAATTCCCTTATCCAACCATTCTTTTAATTGGATACAGGCACTTTTCAATACCCATTCGCCAAGGCGCGTGATGAGTCCATTTTCTTCCGCAATAGATATGAAGTCGTCAGGGGAGACAAGTCCCCATTCTTCGTGCTCCCAACGAATCAATGCTTCTGCTCCAACAATCTGACCATTTTGTCCATCGACACGAGGTTGATAATAGAGAACAAATTGGTTTTTTTGCATGGCCGTTCGGAAGTCATTCGAAAGAAAAAAACGTTTATACGCTTGTGTATTTAAGGAAGCTGTATAAAAATGATACGTATTTTTATGGGTATCTTTGGTTCGAGAGAGTGCCATTCCTGCATGTTGAAATAATGTTTCGCCATCGAGTCCATCCTCTGGATAGAGAGAGATGCCAATACTAGCGGTAACAAACAGATTGAACTCATCAACCTGGAATGATAATTTAAATATTTCGCAAATTTTATCCGCCATGTCTACTACAAAGGTTGCATGCGTATAGTCCAGTAAAATAAATGAAAATTCATCTCCGCTTAACCGATAAAAGTACACGTCATGAGAAACAACATAACGTAGTTGATGAGTCAATGCCTGTAATAACTGATCTCCAATACCATGGCCTAACGTGTCATTGATTTTCTTGAAGTCATCGATATCCAATCGCATCACTGCCATATTTACCTTGTTCTCTTTAACATGATGAACCATAAGTTGTAAGTCTTCTATAAACTTTCTCCTATTAGGAAGTTTCGTTATGTCATCATAGTACGATTGATGCATCATCAAATCTTTTATACGTTGAATATCGGTTACATCACGTAACGTAGCGATGATCATCTCAGGTTCATCACGTAACTGTTTTAATGTCATGGCATAATGACACCATTCTCCATGTTGATGCTTTATACGTACATCCATGCTTACATAGGTTTCAGGCACTTGACGAACTTCATATATCTTCTCTTGCAAACTCTCTACATCATCAGCATGTACGATATCCCATATGGAGAACTCCCCATCACCCAAAGGATAACCTAATACATGGCGTATCGAAGAACTAATATACTTGATGTCAAACGCAGTTGAAAAAATAGCAAAAATATCCGAGGAACTATCTATGATTTCCAGTAATCTCTTTTCATCTAAGAATCCTTCCTGTATGATGTCAGATACTTCTTGAGTGGCTACTACCTGGTGTATCTTGACATGAGAAGCATCGTATTGGTTGGGCATATAGCACTCTTTTGTTTTTTCCATCATGAAAAGTACACCTCCATTATGATCTTCTACTCTGTTTGGGAATGACGATGTCTAGACTTATTTTCCCCCCTTCTATGCCTTATTAACGAATGAATCAGGAAATACTAAAAGGCGATCTCTAAGTATAAGAGGGTCGCCTTTTTCACAATCAAAATATGAGTGGCAACCCGGCGATCATAGGATGATTCCCGTAGACCCGTAGCTTTGCGTCCCAGTGTTTTCACTGGTTTGCCTTGAGACACAATTATTTTATCTCTGCAACGAATAATATATATCATGTAGGGTAATGCTTAACTAGCACTTTCCACTACGTATATTTTAATCCGTTATTCGACATTTTTCAAGGTTTTTCTACATAATTTATGCCAGTAATCATACAATTACAACACATTTATTTTCGGAATATAAACGTAGATTGATTGTACGATGAGAGGACAGGTAACGTTACAGATCACCGAATATATGAAGAGTCGGTATGCGTTCATTCAGGTGTGGGGTATACAACTGTTCTGGTAATGGATGATCATGGGTCCAGCGCTGTAGGAGTGTGTTCATTTATGTCTGGAATCTTACGGAAAGCCATCCTTACCATGTTCTATCGTTGTCCATGAAATCCTATAGCATCAAAAGATACTCTATGATGGATAGAGTATCTTTTGATCTTCGGATAAAGCCTTTCTATGTTGTCCTTACTTATTTTCGTAGCTAAAACGATGAGGATGGCTCGTCCAATGATCAATCACTAAGTCCACTAAGTTTGGATCGAACTGTTTTGCACGCTGTTGCTGGATATAGTCTTTGACTTCGTAATCCAACCATGCGCGCTTATAGCTACGTTTGCTCAGCAATGCATCAGTCACATCAGCAAGGGCTGCGATTCGCCCTGAAATGGGGATGGTATCTCCAGTAAGCCCTTGCGGATACCCGTTGCCGTCCCAATGTTCATGATGCGTTTGACTGATTTCTAGCGCATATACCAAGGCGCGAGAATGAGAAGGGTGAAACAGTGCAAGTTGTTGAATCACTGTATCAAGCATCGCTTTTCCAATCATCGGATGCTGTTTAATTTGTTCAAACTCTGTTTTCGTGAGTTTCCCCGGTTTACGCAAAATGAGATCCGAAATACCAGCTTTACCTAAATCGTGAGTTACACTAGCAATCGATAACATCTCCACATCACTCAAACTAATATATCCCTCATCAGCGGCAAGAGTAGCAATCCAGCGCACATAGTCACTAACGCGATGGACGTGTTGCAGTAAATCTGGATCATCCCACTCTGCTACGCGAGCCAATGTCGCTAAGAAAACTCCCTCATACGTATTTTGCATGCCAATAGATAAAGTAGCTTGTTCCTCCAGCGACTCTAGTGATTGTTGGATGGAAAGGTAGTGATATCTCCCATCAATTTGTGGCATGCGCAATGTCGTATGAGCAACCATGATCACTTCATGGGAACGTACATGTCGATTGATCAATACTCCAAAACTGATCCCACTGGTTTCAAGGTCGTCATGTAACTTTCTATAAACTTCATTATCCGTGTATCCACTTGAGACACACTCGATGGATTGGCCCAAGATATCTTCCTTTGTTGTGCCATATAAATTACACCATGCTGCATTTGCTTCTATCATACAACGTTCCTCATTAATCATAACGATGGGAACAGGCCAATCCAACGCATGAGATAGCACATGAGATGCATATGCGCTTTCATTAGGGTGACAGATCATCCAGTAACCGATGATCGTTTCACCCAATTGAAGAGAATGCACATAACTTTGCACCCGTTGCGGATGGCCATGTAGATTGGGGTGCAATAAGGCTGCTGACCACTTGTGTTGAGCAGTGTCACTGTCCTGTCCTTCATGACTACGTAGGGTATGGAATTCCCCTAATTTTTCTAAATAATAACGTTGATTGCCCAATAATTCATTACGAGAATACCCAGTTAATTTTTCGTAGGCAGCATTGACTTCAAGTAAGGCTCCCGCACGATCAAGGAGAATGACACTAAGGGGACTATCAGCCATGTATGTTGCCAGTGCTTGTTTTGCCAAATGAAGATGTTGTCGCGTATAGAATTCGGATGGCAGTTCATGTTCTGTACTATCCTTCTCGGTAGAAAACCAGTTGACCGTATTTTTTGTATGTTGTTTGACGTCAAGTAACGCCTGATCGGCTTGTCGCACTAAAACATCGAGGTCTAATTCACCGGTAGCAACACCCACACTTCCGCGAATAAATAATTGCGTACCTAGTCGTTCCACCCAAATCGGATGTCGGGTTAAGATCAGATGGATACGTTCAACAAGTTCAGTTAATTCTTTGCTTCCTTCAACCATGGGTTCAACAATGAGGACTAAAAACTCATCTCCTCCCCATCTTACGATCGCATCCTTATCGCGAATGGCCCCTTTTAATCGTTGCACTGCTTCTTGTAAGATCAAGTCTCCGATATCATGACCAAAAGTATCATTGACAAATTTAAAATCATCCAGATCAATCAAAATACAAGCAGCTTGTGCATGGCGTAAAGATTTACTCCATTGTTCACATCCACGCCGATTTAAAGCACCTGTAAGTGGATCAATATTGCGTTCATGTAACGAGATTTCACGATCACTGCGCTCCTTGATATACAGTAAAAAAAGTACAGCCGCTACCACTCCTTGGATTTCATGGATCCATTCCATGGGATTGGCCGTGAGAATCGCATGCATCGTTTGAAGAACAAACAAGAAGAACCATGCCCAGGCGGGCGACAATGCGAGAAAGGGCATAACAAACGCGATCATTGGTACAGAAAGCAACAAAACAACATAGCGTACATCGTGATGAATCGGGGTCAACCAAGCGATTCCGATCCATTGTAAGACAAATGCAACCAGTACGGCCGGAGCGATTCTTTTCGATGATTGTAGCAATTGTGCTATAAATATCATATACACGGGGTAGAGAATGAAACTCAATGGATGATTGAGTGAAGACCATACCAACATACCCAGTAGAGGGATGATTGCTTCAGGGATTTCATAGATACATATTCTTATTTTTTGAAAAATAGCTATCCTACGAAGTTGAATGATAAATTCTAATAATCCGATCACACTTGATACGTCCCAGACGGTATTCAACATGGTACTAAAAAGCGCAAATGGCATCATTCGATGGCGAAATTCTCCTTCCATATATGTGGATTTTGATGGATACAAGCAGTATCAACGGTAACTGTACGCTTTGGGTCAAGTGAAAA
This sequence comes from Sulfoacidibacillus ferrooxidans, assembly GCF_022606465.1. NCBI lineage: Bacteria > Bacillati > Bacillota > Bacilli > Caryophanales > Alicyclobacillaceae > Sulfoacidibacillus > Sulfoacidibacillus ferrooxidans. Next base: position 21,105 of record NZ_JALBUF010000020.1, on the reverse strand, counting down.
CAAGTAAACTTGATCAGCATTCGTTCATCAGTAAATGATTTCAATGAAATGTCATGGATGTACTCCTACTCAACCCCCTCTTTCTGGATTGATCCATAGAAAGAAAGGGTTGATTATCACACGGACTACAAAATGGGTCTCACAATGACCATCAGGTTGATGATGAAATAGCCTCCATGGGTTTTTTTCATGGTTTTGCGATCGAACATGAACATTCCTCGAGTAATTGCTTGTTTGCGTGTGTCTACCTTCGGTCATTGATCGTAAAAATAATCCTCTCCATTTTACTAGCATCGCCATAATCGATGATGTATAATAAAAACTTCATTATTTTGTAATTGTTTTGTAATATAATAGGGAAGGAGGTTGTGAAAAATATAGTAAATAATGTATACTATGATTTTTGTTTTTCGTTCAGTAAATAGCCGTCCTTATTGCATGTGTAATAAAAATGAATAGGAGTGATTGAATATTGTGGACCGTAGCTCGAAAATTAACCATTGCGTGGATTCTATTAGCCGTTGTTGTTTTAATTGGGAGTTCAGTGACTCTGCACATGAGTCAAGAGACGAAAGCAAACATTGAGAAATTAAAGAATCAACAACTACAACTCTTAAATATTTCAAATAACGGATTTATAGGTTTTTTAAATATGGATGATCAATCCAATATGTTGGTTGGCCTCGAGGGTACGAAGTTTTCAGGAACTCTGTATACTCAAACATTGCAACAAATCGTACAAGGTGAAAGTCAACTGAATCAATCGTTGCATGACATGGCAGAACTCCCCTATTTGACAACGAATGAACAGCATCTCATCCATGAGGCCATGACAGCTGCCAGTGGTTATGAACACTATTGGCATATCGTTCATCAAAACAATCAAACCGATCATGCTTTAGCTGCAACCACGATGTATGTGACAAATAGTAATGTATCCAACTTGCTGACAACTGATTTACAAACGATTAGTTCGTTAGCACAGAACAACATCTCAAAATTCGTTCAGATGACCATCAATGAATCTGTGATGGTTACTGATCTTGCAGAACTATTACTCATCATAACGGTTCTTGCTAGCGTAGGGAGTCTCGTGTACATTCGTCTTCTCGTACGTCCCATTGCCTATCTATCGGAAGAAGCTAATCTTATGGGGAAAGGTGACTTTTCAGATCGTCCACAGAAATTTAAACGCAAAGATGATCTGGGGCTTCTGTCCACCAATTTACATACTATGGCTAGCGAGATGCGACAAATGATCCGTGGGATTCAAGATACAGCGATGCAATTAACGGCTTCCTCTCAAGAATTCACAGCCAGTGCTCAAGAAACAGCAAAGGCAGTAGAAGAATCAACCATTCATGTGCAAAAGGTAGCTGAAGGTGCCAACGAGCAACAACTTCAGGCTGAAGCTGCACTACAAAAATCATTAGCTACAGCTCATGAGATGGTGACGATGGCTACGATCACCGACACGCTAGCTAAAGAATCCCTCGATCATGTGGATAAGGCTAATGTGGGTAAACACAATGCAGATATTGCCGCTCACCAAATGAGAACGATTCGCGATGAGGTCGCAGCCATTGCTGTCACGATGACTCAGCTTGAAACAGACGCAAGTACCATCATGTCTACCATGGATGTGATTCAAGACATTGCTGAGCAAACGAATTTATTGGCCTTAAATGCAGCCATTGAAGCAGCACGCGCCGGTGATGCAGGCAGAGGATTCTCTGTGGTTGCAGAAGAGGTAAGAAAACTAGCCGATCAATCTCGAAAAGCGGCTCAATCGATTCATACGCTCATCCTTGCAGTCAATGAGCGAGTCACTAAAACGACAGCTGCTGTGCGCAGTGCGGATGAACATGTAATCCTTTGTACGAATGTCGTAGAAGAATCCAGCATGGCATTTCATACATTTTCTACAACAGCTAACGAACAAGCGCATGAAGCACAAGAAGGTGGAAAAAAAGCGAATTCATTGCGCATGCTTTCCGACGAGTCAACAGAAGCAGTGAAATCGATTGCTCACATTGCTAAGCACACCTCGATCACTGTGTCAGAGATTGCTTCACATGCAGAAGAGCAGCTGGCAACTATGGAGGAAGTCACAGCAGGTGCCGAAAGTTTAAGCCACTTAGCGGAAACATTACAGGGCATGATTGAGCAATTTATCGTGTAACAAAAAGGACACGTCCAACATTTCATTCATTTTACCTCGCTACCAGCGATTGGGGTCCATCGTAGTACACGTCATGATCGCATGTAGCTAGGGTGTAGAGAACTTGCATCGTGGACTCTCCATTCATACTCAGTCAAATAAAGGATCCAATGTCTTACAGCATGGAATGCCTAGCATTCATCCGATGAATAGGGACATAGAGTGATCGACTTTGGGAGGATGTCATTGGATAATCAGCAAATTTTTCATTTAATTAATGGTGCCATTGAGACCGTGAATGAAGTGATTCCTGTCCCACTTACGCGCCAACAAGCACGTCGCGTGGCTTCTCCACTTCAACAGCATGATTTGGGTGTGCTTGTTTCCTTTCTCGGCGATATCAAAGGCCAGCTTATTTATATGTTTTCGAACGAATACGCAAAACAGTTTAGTAAAGAGATGTTTGAGATGGAACTTGAAGGAGACATGTTAGATTCGTTTGTTGGCGAATTAGGGAATATGCTATCAGGCAATTGGGCTACTCGCATCTCGGCCACGGTGCGAGTAGAGATTGCTCCACCTGTAGTTCTAAAAGGTAGCACGCAATTGAGTACTACAGCAAGTGCATTTCTAGTTCCATTTCTCGGACCATATGGTGAATTTCAAATGTATGTATTGGTGGATAGTTAATAACCATCATACGATTCTTAGGCATGAAGATTTTGTGAATATAGGATCAATCAGAGGGGTGGATATGTATCTATGGCACGAATTTTAGTGGTGGATGATGCTGCATTTATGCGCATGATGGTTAAAACAATGGTGGAAAAAGGAGGTCATCAAGTCGTTGCTGAGGCGCAAAATGGCGAAGAAGCCATTAGTCTATATCAACAGCATAAACCGGACCTAGTGACCATGGATATTACGATGCCTGAAATGGATGGTATTGAGGCTGTGAAAAGAATTAAGGGACAGGATGCACAGGCCAAGGTCATCATGTGCTCAGCCATGGGACAACAACAAATGGTGATCGAGGCGATTCAAGGTGGTGCCAGTGATTTTGTGGTGAAGCCTTTTCAGGAAACAAGATTGATTGAAGCGATTCAAAAGGTATTGGCAAAATGAATGAATATTTAACGATGTTTATTGACGAAACGCGCGAGCATCTACAAGCATGGTCGGATGGGATGTTGATTTTAGAAAAGCATGAAGACGCAGAGACCATCGCGACGATTTTCCGGGCGGCGCATACCATTAAAGGCATGGCCATGACCATGGGTTTTACGCGCATGGGAGAAGTGACACACAAGGCGGAGAATGTGCTCGATGATGTGCGTCAAGGAAAACGCCATGTAGATTCTGAGTTAGTGGATCTGTTATTTCATAGTCTGGATCAATTAGAAAGCTTACTTTCTGATGTGGAAGAGACCGGTCAAGAGAGTGCTGAGGCGATATCTGACGTCGTGGATCCGTTTACTAGCCTCGCACAAGTGCACACAGCTACGCAGGAGATTGCATCAACTACGGCTACAAGAGAAGAAGTAGAGATGGCTACGAATCAGCATGTGCCATCTGAGATGATTCAAGAGATCGCAAGACAAGCCATGGAATTAGGCAGTCGCGTGTATGAAATGCAGATCGGCTTTGCAACAGAATGCATCATGCCTATGGCTCGATTTGCCCAATTATTACAGCGGATTGATCAAAACGAGCTCTTGTTGACCATTCCTGATGCTACTGTTCTTGAAACAGGGGACTATGCCGGTGAAGTGACGCTTGTGTTGGCAACACAAGAGGATGTAGAGACACTCGGGGAGAGAATCGCAGATATCTCCGAAGTGGTCATCGTATCGCTTCGCGAGTGGCGCATGACAGATGGTGGACATGCAGAACACGGAGTGGAATTGCTGCCAAAGACAAGGGTAACCGATGACGATTACGTGGTCAAAGTAGTGGATCTTGCATTAAAACAAAACAAGCGTGTCTATGAGGTGGGTGTGCGTTTACATGAGGAGACTGTGCTAAAAAGTGCTCGCATGTACATGGTATTTGAAGCGATCGGTGGCCAAGATCAACTCCTCTATACACGACCTAGTATGCGCGAGATTGAAGAAGAAACGTTTTTGCGTGATGTCCTCTTTGTCATGTGGAGTACGGAGGGCGTTGAAGGAGTCAAACGCGCTGTAGAAGGGGTATCGGATATTGTACTGGTACAGTTGCGCGAATGGATGGTCGAAGATGGGAAGGCGCAGTCTGGGCCTAACTTAGTTCAGCCACCCATGAAGGAGCAAAAAGGAGAAAGTAAAGGAAAAAAAACAAATGCCACCGTGCGAGTGGATGTGGACAAGCTTGATTTATTGATGAATTTATTCTCTGAAATAGCCATTGATAAGACTCGTTTTGAGAGTTTAGCGACAGAATTCGGCGATGCGCGCCTTGTGGATACGGTGGCTCATATGAGTCGAGCGACAAACGATTTACAAGAATTGATCATGTCAATACGCATGATTCCAGTGGGCAGTGTATTTCAACGTTTCCCAAGAATGGTGCGCGATACCGCTCGTAGTTTACACAAAGAGATTGAGTTTATCATGAGTGGAGAAGAAACCGAGCTTGATCGCATGGTCGTCGAGGAACTAGCCGATCCCCTGATGCACTTGTTGAGAAACTCGTTAGATCATGGAATCGAAGAGGCGACGGTACGCCAGTCAACGGGCAAATCAACGAGTGGTCATATTTATTTGCGCGCCTATCCCATGGGGAATCGAGTGGTGATTGAGGTCGAGGATGATGGCCATGGGATCCAACGTGACCGTGTATTTCGCAAAGCAGTAGAGCGAGGGCTTGTATCGGCCAGTGATCCATTATCTGATGCACAGGTGTATCACTTGTTGTTCGCGTCTGGTTTTTCCACATCCGATCAGGTGTCAGATCTATCTGGTCGCGGTGTGGGTCTTGATGTAGTGAAGGCTAAGATCGAATCACTTTCAGGACGTGTGGACGTGGAGAGCGCAGAGGGCAAAGGAACGAAGTTTACGATTACACTACCTGTTACACTCGCTCTTTTACAGAGTATTATGGTGCGCATGGATGGGCATCCCTTTGCTGTGCCCTTAGCGACGATTGAGGAAATTCAAGAAGAACCGGAAGTCAAGCAGGTAGGTGGCGGACAGGAAGTCGTCGTATGGCGTGGCAAGGTTACTCCGCTTGTGCGAGTAAGGAATACGTTTATGCTCGATCCTGCACAGGAACGTGGCCATGTATTGTTTGTGGCGCGTGGGCGAGATCATATCGGGCTTGTGGTCGATGACGTGATTGGACAACAAGAAGTGGTTTTGAAGCCACTCCCAAAGGTCGTAAAAGATGTGAAGTATTACGCAGGAGCAACCATTCTAGGGGATGGACAGGTTGCTTTGGTGCTGGATCCAGGCGCTTTTTAGGCGGTTTGTATGGAATAAAAATGAGATGTTTAGTGAAAGGGTTTGAATGGTAGGTGGATATAGTGAAAGGGTTTCATGATGTAGTAGCACTCATAGGCATTCAAGAGGAAGATTTTCACGTATTAGCTGCACAACATGCATTTTTTGAACGCCATGCACAGGCTGTCGTAGACCGTTTTTATGACCGAGTATATGCTGTTCCAGAGTTGCGACACATCATCGATGACCATTCAACCCTTGAACGGTTAAAAACGGCGCAGAAACAGTTCTTTTTACAAATGGCAGAGTCCAATTCTATGGAGAGTGAACAAGAAGTGATGCGCATTGGCGAAATCCATTATCGTATTGGATTATCGCAGAGCTATGTGATCGCCTCCTTGCAAATTTATCAAAATTACATGTTTGAGTATGCACATGAAATGGATGATCCACGGGTTATCCCAGCATTTTCACGGCGACTGCGTTTGCGCGAATTACTGATGACCGAAGCATATGTACAGTACGTACAACGAATCCAACAAGAGGTAGGAGAAAAAGTGGTTGCTTCGACGGATGAATTAAAGGGAATTTCAGACCAACTATCGACCGCAACGATTCGCATCGCAGAACGGTTGCAAGATATTTTATCCGAGTCGTTGCAGGTGAAGTCAGATGCGGATGAATCAAGGACACTTGCAACTTATGTACAGGAGATAGCTGATCAGTCGAACTTACTTGGGTTAAACGCAGCCATTGAGGCTGCTCGCGCAGGAGATCAGGGACGAGGGTTTTCCGTTGTCGCAGATGAAATGCGCAAGATGGCCGAGCAAAGTAAAAAGTACGCAAAACAAATTCGCCAACAGTTGGTAGGCGTAAATCAGCGTATTGAAACGTTAAGTACAGCTATTGAAGAGATTGCGGCTGTGACACAGGAACACACAGCTAGTACAGAGGAGTTTGCGGCAGCATTTATGGAGCTACGCGAAGTAGCTCATGATCTTGCACGTAAGTAGAAGTAGGTACTTGCAAGTACAACTGATCGACTGATGGTGAGGATGGTGATAGGGAATGAAAGTCGTGATTTATCGTTTAGGTGATAGTCAATATGCAACACCTGTCGAAAAAATACAATCGATTGAACGCATGCTTCCGATTCGTCCTGTCCCTGGGGCAGCATCGCATATACTAGGTGTGGCCAATTTGCGTGGTAGCGTAATCGCGGTGAGCGATTTAAGGACCTTATTGCATATCGAAGAACAGGAATTGACTGCTGAATCGCGGTTGTTAATATCTGAAGGCAACGGGTATGTCGTGGATGAAGCACTAGATATCGAAGATTGTGCGCTTGATGCATGGGAAGTGGTAGGTGAACAAAGAGTGTGGCAACGTGAAGGGCAATTGATTGTGTGGCAAGACCTTGAAGTCAATGGATGAGTACACTATGAACAACCACGAAGCTAACGACTTCGTGGTTGTTTCAGTGACGAATGATAAAAATGGTCATTGGGGGTCATGTGATGAAAATACTAGATGCAGTAGTGACAGCTTCTGAAGCATATTATGACGTTTTAAAACACTTTGGGACCTATTATTTTGTTGCATGTGATGGAGAGAAGATTGTTGCAGCTCATTGGACTGAAAAATTTGATCTTCATGTTCGTGTGGGCGATCCATTGAATCCTCATTGGTTAATTGCTAAGGCCGTACATGAAACTACGACTCAAGAAACGATCGTCGATCAGGAACATACTACGTTAAATCAATCGTATGTAGGGAAGGCCATCCCCTTATTTCAGGATGGGGTTTGTGTGGGTGCACTGGGATACTATCTTTCAACAGAGCACGTAGAGAAACAGAACCATGTTGTTCATGAAGTTCATGAGTTAGTTCAATCTTTACAGACGATAAGCGATTCATTCATTGAAACATCTCAACACGTAAACACGATTCAAGAAGAAATCAATATAGGAATGGATGATTTCGCTACGCGGTTTTCACATATGCAAGATGCAAGTAGCACGATCCAAAATATTGCTGCACAAACGAATTTACTCGGTCTAAATGCAGCTATAGAGGCGGCTCGTGCAGGAGAACACGGGAGAGGATTTTCGGTTGTTGCAGATGAAGTAAGAAAGTTATCGAGTGAATCCAAAAAGTTTGCAAGTGATATTCATCATACCATTCAAGTGTTGAGTAGTTCTGTGAATCTCTTGCAAAGTAAAGCACAATCGATCTATCAGGTAGGTGAAGAACAAACCGCAAGTGCTGCTGAGATTCGAGATGTGGCTATGAAAGTTGAAGCGATAGCCAGTGAATTAAGGGGTCTCTTCTCCAATGGGGATGCCATAAATTCATCCACAAGGTGATGATATAGGAAAAAATTCAACCTTAGTTCGTATGTAGGTGTCAAATTGAAACACCCAACCAAGTACATCTCTTTTTCCAAGGAGACTGTACTTGGTTGGGTGAAACTATCGGAAAAAGACATCATACACAAAATATCCTACTGAAAAATCTTACACGCGCCCCTTATGATGCATTATCTACCTTGGAAATGGAAGGTGTGCATGTGGTGCAAGCACTCTCAACCGTATGTACCAAAATGGACATAAAACAAAGTTTTGCAGACGTGGTATTTGAAGTGGATGATGAGCGCATCTTGCACCTTGAATTCCAATCCAACAAAGAACCAAATCTGCATCGCTTATTGCGCTACGATAGCTTCTTTCATAAAACCTATACTGTACCTATTTGTACCATTGTTTTGTATACTTCTGGAGTGAATGATGCACCAGAACAAATGGATGCATGCACGATTCAGCATCAGGTAGAAAATGTATTTTTAAGCCACTTCGATGGTGGTCATTGTTGGATGAGATCGAACAACACAATCGACATGACGATTGGACCGACCAAGACCGGATGCGATTAGCCTTGGCTCTGCATATGCGGTATGAGCGAATGACGAAAGAGGAAGCGTTTGAACGTACTTTACGACTTATCCAAGCGATTCCTGATCCCCATGAACAGAGTCTGACAACGATTGTGATGCTTTGGATTAGTGGTCGGATGATGACGGAGGAACAAGAAAAACGATTGAAAGAGGCGTTGAAAATAACGAATATATTAAGAGAGATCATCCAAGAGGCTGAGGATGAGGGAATTAAAGCAGGCCGTGAGAAAGGACTTGAACAAGCCCGAATCGTACTGATTCAACGTATGCTTGTAAAAAAACTATCGCCAGAAGAGATCACAAACCTGACCGATATTCCACGAGGATATTAAGAAAATAGCAGAATCGATCCACTAATTAATAGCGGAATTAAACCGTCTACCATTGGGTAGGCGGTTTTTTTAAATGAAAGTGCTTATGGGAAAAGGTATATCTTCCAATTGAATACTGTGGTATATTCAAAAATATCTATGATCGGAAGATCGTCTTCTAACCTATAAGCACATCCGTTATTGCATAAGTATGCATGAGTAATGAAAAGCAGTAGTGTCGCTATTGGGCCGGAATGTTCAGCAAGAGTCATGAGCAGGAGTGAAGCTATCATGGGGTTCGTGAGAGATGAAATTCTGTCGTTAGAGAAGAGAGTGTTCATCATTTCAAAGACATACTCGTCTATATCGACATATTTTGCGCACTGGGAAGATTCCACATTCGAAAGCCGACAGTTGGATGAGGTCTATTATGAATATCTTCAGCGCGCCATCGCAACGGAAGGAAGATACGAGTTTGCCCTCATCATGCATGAGTTCATAGCAAGACTCAATAATGCGCATAGCAGGTACACGGATCGTAAGGTGTCCCGATCGATCTTACCCATTGGGTTTACTATGCGTTTGATTGACGGCGAGTGGGTAGTCCACCAAAGCCATACGCTAGACCTTTGCTTGGGTGATGTGGTTCAAACCATTCAAGGCGATTCAATTGAGACCTGGATTTCTCGCACCAATCCTTATGTTCGCGCGAAGAATGAAGTTGCACGGCAATCGGAGTTTCAGACGTTAATTTCGTGGTTCCTTAAAGAAAACATTTTAGAAGTCACTGTATTGGATGCCTCGGGAGAACCCAGACTCGTCTATATTGACCGTACGACGCTACCTATAGGATATTCATTCGAAACACAAGGCCACTTCATCAAGGAATTAGACGCTGGCTACATTTCTGTTCCTAGTTTTAACGCACCGCAATTCGAAGAACGTGCTCTCGATTTCTACGAACAGTACCAAAATTCGACGTCAATAATCGTCGACGTTCGCGGTAACGCTGGCGGCGTCACACCGATTTATTTGATGCAAAGACTTCTTAACGTTCCTTGGCGCTGGTGGACAGAGCGTTCCCGCCACGCCGATTGGATGTTCGAGCGACACGGGACATCTGGATGCCGTCAGTTGGCGGTAGATGGTTCATATATAGAATTTGTAAGACATGTGGAGATGCCGGTACCCGGTGCATTCGAAGGAAACGTGATCGTACTGACGGACCGATACACACACTCAGCGGCCGAAGATTTTACTATGGCATTGAAGATGAATGATAGGGCCGTTGTGATTGGTGAGCAAACCGCTGGTTCAACAGGAATGCCCTACATGTATTCATTTGACGATGATATTCAGGTCGCCATCGGGTCCATACGTTGCTACTTGCCGGGAGGGATTCCGTTTGAAGGCATCGGTATCAAGCCTGACATGGCTGTTGCGAAAACGAAGAGAGATTACATAGAACAGCGTGATCCGATTTATGATGCAGCATTGAAGTTTATTCGAACCAAGCAAGATTATTGAGAACGTAGTCGATCTGTCTCGCCTCTTGCATTTACGGGGGCGCAAATTCAGGAGTCATTAGCGCTCGCCTGTTGTATGATTATACGGTGGTGTACACTTTCGGAATCTTGCGCAATTGGGCCGTAATCTTGAGGAAGACAATGTATTAAATGATAGAATGTTTCCATGTTTAATTCGTTCCTTAATTGATGTATACTTGATATATATCATTGGAGGTGGTTTTATGGAGCGAGCAAAGATTTTTCAGTCAGGGCGTAGCCAGGCGGTTCGTTTGCCCAAAGAATTTCGATTTAATGGTTCAGAGGTTTTTGTAAAGCGCGTCGGTAACGCAGTGGTCTTATTACCCATGGACGACGCGTGGGACTCGTTAGCGCAATCACTGGACTTATTTTCAGATGATTTTATGGTCGAGCGTGAGCAACCAGCGGAGCAACAACGAGAGGAACCATTTTGATGCTTTACATGCTGGACACCAACATCTGTATATATCTCATCAAAAGACGGTCGGATGAATTATTAGAGCGAATGCGTGTGTTCCGTACGGGCGAGATTGTCGTATCCGTGGTAACAGTGGCAGAGTTACAGTATGGCGTTTCAAAGAGTGAGAATAAAGAGAGAAATCAGGCCGCGCTAGAGTCATTCCTCTTGCCACTTGAAATTGCAAACTTCTCATTTGAAGAGACCGTAGTTTACGGAAACGTACGTGCTGAACTAGAAAGACGTGGTCAGACTATTGGTCCGCTCGACACGATGATTGCCGCACACGCATTGTCACTCGATGTTCCGCTTGTTACAAACAACACGAGAGAGTTTGAACGGGTCAAAGGATTGCGCGTCGAAGACTGGACTAAATGAGGTTGATAGTTGACACATCCTATTGGATGATGTATGAAAATGCACAGCCAAATTTGTATTACTATTCTGTTATTGGGCAGGTATGAGCAATAAGACTGTTTGCGTTCGCTGGATAAAACTAATAAATCCACCCCAGAGTCGTTTACAACAGACTCCAGGGTGGACCTATTTGATACTTGAATTAGATAATCAGAAATTAAGTTCACCAAGGTATAGAAATTGTTCAACTGTGTGCTCATCCACCACACCATCTAAAATCCTGCGGGTATCGTTAAGTGTATCATCCAGTGAAACAGAGATTCCAAGACGTTTTGTAAATGGTTCAGCCACATAAAATGGCTGTGACAAATAAGCCTCCAAGCGTTCTCCACGATGGTACGTAGTTTTATCTGAGTCAGATAGCCGCTCTATCCCCCACGCAGATACCAAAGCACGTAATTCTTTGTAACGTCGGAGCAATTTTCTCGCACGTTGTTGAATTGTTATATGCGTTAATTCCAATTGTGCTCCCTCAAGAAGAGAGGATGTGGACGTTATAGGATCGACAGCAGGGTAGAGGCTTCGGGTAACCAAGTTGATATCAAAATTAAGCAAAGTATCGAGTGGTCCGTATGGTGTGTCTTCATCGACAGCATCGCCGCTAATATCCACCAAGAGCGTCGTAATGGGTCTTGCCCCTGCATCCATCAATTTTTCCTTGAGCGTCCACAATCCTCCTGACAGGACTGTCCGTCTGTCTGCGGCAAGAATAATTTCCTTATCGTGTCGGTGGCTATCGATCAGTTCATATGTTTGGTCAAGAGTTGTTGCGGTCAATTGTGCATGATCCATAACGAATTTAATACCTTTGTGAATGTCATCATCGCCTAGTTCTTCAGCAGTAAATGGTGACCAGAATACCGTTACATAGTTCCGCTGACTAAATCGATGAAATAACTCTTGAACTAGTACCAACTGCCCCATGTTGCTACGTGCAACCAAACCGACAGTACCGCCTCGAACTAAAGGTGCGAAGAGGTCTAAAACCTTAATACCAGATTCCATCATAGTAATTCCTCCCCCTCTAATAACCAATTCATCTAAAGTGCAACCAGCTAGTGTTGCTAAAGTGACCAAGGTACGAACTTCAGCTTTTGCTAACGATATTTTTCCAGTACACAAATTTGAGACAGTCGCAGGACGGAGCCCAGATGCTTTGGCGACTGTCGTCAGGTTCGGAACACGACGGCGTAGAAGTGGTACGTTTAATCGAATATCGTCATCCATTTTCCCGCCACCTTCGACTTATTTCTCTTTACTGTAATTATAATTACTCTATAAGTCAATAAAATGTTACTTTAAACAGTAAAAATATTTACCAACAGTTGATGTATCAGAAAGTCATGCGAACTCGATTCAACGTTTACCTTGATGATTATCTGTTAAACTGGGTCTCTAACTATAGGAGGGTAGATATTGCGCTTAAGGGTTGCGACTTGAAAGTCGTCGGTCATCATGTGGTGAAAATCCACCCGTCCAGGACTGCGGACGCGAACCTACCGTGACGTGGGGCAGCAGTAATGCAGCTTTGCGATAGCTCACGGGACCATGTAGCCGTGCCAGATAGAGTGAATTCGGGCCGGAGCTAGGTGTAGAGTGCATGGTGAACACCAGTGAATCCCATCCATATAAATCGCGTCACGACAAACAATTGAAACACTATGACACGCTTGAGCCAAAAGGCAAGTGGCCGGAATGATGGAATGAACGTTGTGTAACTTGAGTTCATAACAACGGGCGCTGATCTCGAAGAAGGATTCGCTTACGTCGATGCATAAATATATAGCAAGGGATTTCTTGGGTTATGTCGCTCTTGGGGCGTAGTCTGCAATAACGGTTCTTTCAAATTAATTGAGTTTCCGCATATGGGGTGGAGCTGTGACAGGGAATTATGACAAGTTAGTTAGCGTCATTCTGGAGCGGTATTGCGGTGAACGGCTCATCATCGGTGTCGATGGGTTGAGTCGAGCTGGCAAAACCACTGTTGTGAGTTTATTGCAGCAAGGTATAATCGAGACGGGGCAAGATGTTTGCGTCTTCCATATTGACGATCATATTGTGGAACGCAAGAAGCGATATGACACGGGATTTTCCCAGTGGCAGGAGTATTACAATTTTCAATGGGATGTCGGGTATTTGAGGCAGAATTTGTTTGGCAAATTACGAGACGCATTAGAAATAGATCTCCCGTTTTACGACTCTGAACGTGACGAAATAACCATGAGAATGGTTGTAATACCAAGCGATTGCATCGTGATCATGGAAGGTGTATTTCTTCAACGTGAAGAGTGGCGGCAGTTCTTTGATTTCGTTGTGTATCTGGATTGTAAAAGAGAAACACGTTTCCAACGTGAATCGGCACGCACCAGGGAACAAATTGAGAAGTTTAAAACAAGGTATTGGAAAGCGGAGGACCACTATTTAGAGACAGTAAGTCCGTTGTCCACTGCGGACATGATTATTAGTTCTTGATACATTTGAGCGAGACCCGAATAAGGCATGATCGAGCCTTAATTGCATGAATATTCATTTAATAAGTACCGCTACTTATTGAACATCTGGGCCGAAGCGTCCAATACCATTTATCCAGTTATAAGTAAAAGACCATAAGGAGTTGATAAATTGGAGATCAGACCGATCGAGTTATTGGGACAAAGAGTTAAAATTCTTCCTATGGAAACTAAGCACACCGAAGAACTGTTTGCGGCGGGTAGTAGTCTCGATATATGGACGTATATGCCAATGGTGGTGCAAACGTTCGGCGATATGGAACGACTTGTAAACGACGCATTAAAAGAACGAGAACAAGGGACTCAGTTTCCGTTCGTAATTTTTGATAAGGACGCCAGCAAGCTTGTTGGAAGCACTCGCTTTCTGGATATATCCGCCACGAATAGAAGCCTCGAAATAGGCTGGACGTGGCTGTCTCCAAGCGTTTGGAGAACAAAAGTGAATACAGAATGTAAATATCTGTTGTTCAAACACTGCTTTGAAACACTTGGCACAATCCGTGTTCAGCTAAAAACAGATTCTCGTAATCTTCGTTCACAAAAGGCTATTGAAAGGCTAGGTGGCGTCAAGGAAGGAGTCATTCGTAATCATCGGATTTTAAGCGATGGTTACCGTAGGCATTCTGTTTACTATAGCGTAATCGACGAAGAGTGGTTAGGGGTCAAAGAAAAACTGGAAGGTTTCTTGAACGAATGAAGTCACACCACCCGAGTTAAACGTCACAAAGATGGGACCTGTGCCATATAGGGCATGCCCTCATTATTGCGCACAAGGGCGTGAAGCTGCGAGAGTCCCTATCGCTCGACTGGTGTATTATCACACGAAGCGCAAGCACTGTAGGTCTTACGCATTCGGGGGCGAAAATTCGGTAGCCGTCACTCCAGCACTTGTGTATGATTATGAAAGGATATCTGGGTCAGCGATCTTGAGAATAAGGGCAGCTTTGTTGAAGAACAACTCGGGGTTAGTCGGTGAAAAAAGGGGGGAGGAAATTTGAAGATTGTTTATGCAACGGAGTCGGATTATGAATACATACGAGACCGAGACCATCACATTTTGGAGAGCTTGATCTCAACAAAAATAAAGCAAAAAGAGATTTTCATACTGCGAAACGCAGACGATAGTCGCATCGGATGGTTGAGGTATGGGTACTTCTGGGACAATACACCATTCATGAACATGATTCGGATTAACGAGAAACATCGAGGAAACGGCGTTGGGAAGCAAGTAGTTCTGTTCTGGGAAAATGACATGAAACAGAAAGGTTTCGACCTCGTGATGACATCAACATTGTCGAATGAAGACGCTCAGCACTTCTATAGAAAGTTAGGATATCGAGACGCAGGTTGTTTGTTGCTGCGGAACGAGCCGTTGGAGATACTTTTCACTAAAGCGTTGCTGTAATTCACTTTCCTCTGTCGCATAAGGGAGCTGATCTCGAAAAAGGATTTGCTCCCTGCCATACATAAATATACGGTGAGGGATTTTCTGGGCTCTGTCGTTAGCGGGCCGGAGTGCGACATAAGATACGCCTACCGTTCACGTACCGGGGCTATATGTATGACTCGCAGACGGGGTTATACTACCTGAATGCACGGTACTACAACCCGACGACGGGGCGGTTTTTGTCGGAAGATCCAGTTGGGCCGAATGCATCCAATCCCTTTAGCTACAGCGAGTATGCGTACGCGGAGAATAACCCGGTGAATCGGGTGGACCCGAGTGGGCAGTTCTCATGGCGATGGATTGGAAATTTCCCAAGATACATCGCGCCACCATCATGGGTTTATTCCGATTTTTTCGCCGCAAACCCTGAGTTCAGTGCCCTGGAGGAAGCGGAGCTTGCGGCGTGGCTTGAGGGTACGGGGAACGCTTCCCGGATGACTATGAATTTGCAACGGTTTGCCCAAGATAGCAATAAGCTGAACCACATATTCGGAAAGTCCGAGCACAACCTCGAAGAGTTTCTACAGGGGTATGAAGGGAATCAGGTACGGGCATACAACGCATTAGAAAATGCCACTCAGGAATACGTTGAACGCAATGGTATCAAGGGCGTATTCGAGGAATCCATTGATGTAAATGGAACAAGGATAACCGTGCGAGGGAACGTGGTCGATGGAACAGCTAAGATTGGAACCGCGTTTATTCCAAATAGGTAGGAGTGAATTACTCTGGGAAGAATCGAGTTCTCAATTTTTGAAAAAGAAGCGATGAATAAATTATTGGATGGTGATGATGAAACACTTGCCAAGTTGAGAAAACAGTTCGGAGCCTCAGCTGTTCGTTCAAGGGACCTTACTGGAGCCGGATTCTACACGCACTTTGAGTTGAATGATGAATCCTTGCGATTAGTTGGGAGGCCCTCATTTCACTTTGGTGACGTGATTGCGAACAAGGGTGATGGGGACGATTTGCTGGGGTTTGTGCTGTTTGTAAAGGACGGTTTTCTGGATTATCTGGAGGGTTACACATTTGGCATCGAGCAGTGGCCGGAGGACCTGGCCAATTATCATTTGACTTATTCAAATGGCGAGAATAGAGATATAGTAAAGCTAAGGACTAAGTGGAAGGATCAGTAACGCGAATTTCAGGTGGTGTAACCGACAAGAGCCAACCTGTGAAATATTAGGTGGCTCTTGTCTTCACTCGGTCATTCGATTTCTTCATTTGAGGGAGCTGTTTTGGCTATACATCAGTTGAACCACTTCGATCGTTTCAACGAGAGCCACCACATTTCCAGCAAAATTACTGGCCAAACTAGAATGGTATGTAGATGTGAGACCACTTAACACGGTACTTTTCTAAGATGCACTTTCATCGATCAGCGGCGGGAGTCAGCACTGATTGGCACACGACGAGGACTGACTGAACGTCATCTAGGATTAGCCTGTCAAGGCACACCGCTCCATGTGTAAATGATCCGAACTGATATTGCTCTTGACCAACTCTACATTCTTGTACCCACAGAGTGCCCGTAAGATTCCGCCGATCTCAATAAGGGAAGGGACAGCGAACTATCGACCCACGTTTGAAGTTGGTCGCGTGAGCCTGATTACATTTATCAGTTCTCTAAGGTACAATAGAACCGTATCATGCATACAAAACCCAAGGCGATTTTCGGATATACGAGGGGGTGATGGGATGTCTACTGATGAGCAGCAGGTCATTGAAAAGGTTGTTTGTCAATTGGTGGAGACACTTCCCATAGAACGAATTATTCTCTTCGGTTCACGTGCTCGAGGAGATGCTGGCATAGATAGTGATTACGACTTCTTAGTGATTATGGATAGTGACATTAAACCCTCAAGGCGTGGACTTATGGCTCGACAAAAAGGATTAGTCCCTGGAGTCCCTATGGACTTTATGGTGCGAACGCCTGAAGAATGGGACCGTGGATTTCCGCTGAAAAAGGAGATTACTTCTGAAGGGAAGATCGTGTTTGAAAGAGGAGACCAAAGCTTGGCTCGCAAAGACGCATGACGATATGGCTGCAGCTCACGTGCTGTTTGATGCGGGCTTGACTGACGGAGCGTGTTTCCACAGTCAACAGGCGGCAGAGAAGTGTTTGAAAGCGCTGCTCGAAGAACAAGGGCAACACGTCCCGCGTACGCATGATCTTGATGCCCTAATTGAACGAATCAGCAACTTTGTGGCCGTCTCTGACAAGGTTAGGGAAGCTGCGACATTTCTTAGTAGCTTCGGTGTAGAAGTTCGTTATCCAGGTACAGACAGCGATTTAGAGGATGCCAGGGAATCACTTCAAATGGCAAATAGAATCGTGAATTGGATTACTTCATATTTTGGTGAGTGAGCTGAGACCATTGAGACAGACCCGGCATGCGCTGGCGCGCCGCCAACAACGAATGAAAACACAGCTGCGTCGAAGTTAGTCTCCGTGGCTAGCGTCAGGAGGTCCGACATTAAGAGCATCACAGGCAGGCGTAAGTGCGCGCGCAGTCGTAGTGCCGTCTCTACGCCTGCTTGTGCTGTACACACTATTCTACTCATGGTGCTGTCGATCGAAGTGAAGCCGACGCGTCTCGGACAGGGGTTCCAGATATAGTCTTCGCCTCCACCATGCAAACCCACGAACTCACCCTTGGTGGCAGGATCCCAGTCCCCGTGTGGGGGGCTGGGATCTTCGTTGTGCTGACGGATGTAGATCGTGTTGTGGAAGTGTGCTGTTAGGCTATAGGGGTGGACACGACGAACTGAGAATGTAAAATAAAATCATTCGAGGTGATGATCGTGCCAAAACCCTTTGATCGAGATTTTACTGTTTGGGATAGGAGTCTCCAGTATTGGGGACTTTGTTTATCTCATCGCAATCAACGTTCTTGTATGACACGTCTGAAAATGTGTTTGTGACTCATCGATGGTGCTACGAACAATATAGTGCCTCGAAGAACCTTGCTTAGATGACGACTGCAGGATGGCTTGAGCCGTAAAACGGGAAACTGTCACGTACGGTTCTGAAGGGGCGAGGGCATCGCAAGGTGCCTGAGCTACCCTACCAGTAATCCTGAACAACGATTGTGAATTCGAGGTGAATGAATGGCTTTGGGAGAGAAACAATTCCGAACTAACATTTGGACAGGTATATTTGTATCTGGAGTTGGCATTTCTGCTATAGGGGATTTCATCTATCTCGTCACCATAAACGTATTTGTTCTCGACCAAACACACTCTGCATCGGCTGTTGCAGGTCTGTGGGTTGTGTCCAGGATTGCGGCGTTAATTGTAGGACCTTGGGTTGTGTCCAGGATTGCGGCGTTAATTGTAGGACCTTGGGTTGGAAGCATAACGGATCGATTCTCCCGTAGGAAGCAACTGGTTGGCGTTGAGCTTACCCGTGCGGTGCTGATTGGTGTTTTGCCACTCCTGCCACACTTGGCTTCTATTTACGCAAATCTATTTCTACTTGGAGTTTGCAGTACATTTTTCGGTAGTCTGTTTCTTCCTTATCAGACATTGCTTGTTCCCGAGGAGTTCCGAAAAAGAGTAAATTCGATTGTCAGTACCTTACGGTACAGTGCTTTTCTGACGGGACCTGCCATTGCAGGGGTGCTCTTGATCCATGGCAATCCTTCCATCCCTTTATGGTTGGATTCGGTTAGTTTCTTGGCTTCTGCAATGTCGTTCATCTTGTTGCCTGAATTGGGCACGCCACAAGCATCCACGGAAAGAAAGCATCCTTGGCGTACTGTGTTCAAGGATTGGCAAACTGCATTTCAATTTCTCAGTGAGAACCGACTGTTTACCGTCCTATTCAGTTTGAACGCACTCATCGGCATCTTTGCACTCACGGCAGACACGGAAGAGGTTGTCTTTGCTCGGCAAGCCTTGCACCTTGGGCAACTTGGTTACGGCATGATGGTCACTTCCGCAGGAATTGGATTTGTGTCTGGTTCTCTGTTGTTATCGGTCATATCTAATCGGCTTAGTACCACATGGCTCCTGGGTATCGGAACTTTGTTGAGTGCCGTTGGATATCTACTCTATTCTTTGGCACATTCCTTCTGGGCGGCTGTTATCGGACTAATCATCTTGGGGTTGTTTGGTTCAAGTGCGAGCGTGGGATTTACCACATACACACAAAAAGTAATGCCAGTATCACATATGGGGAGAATCAACAGCGTAGTCGGTCCACCTCAACAATTGCTAAACATCGTGTTTATACTGCTAGGTGGTTTCGTGGCGACTTGGTTGGGAGTACGTAGCTTAATGGTAGGAATGACAACGTTGATGAGCCTGGCGGCACTAATCATAGTATTTCTTGCATTTTTGCCGAGTAATCAGCCACAAATGAACGATTCTGCATCGAACCATGCTTCTTGAACATAAGGGTTGCGACTTGAAAGTCGTCGGTAATCATGCGGTGCAAATCCGCCCGTCCAGGACTGCGGACGCGAACCTACCGTGACGTGGGACAGTGGTAACGCGGTCTTGCGATAGCTCACGGAACAATGTAGCCGCGCCAGATAGGGTGAATTCTGGCCGGAGCTAGGTTGAGAAGTGCATGGTGAACACCAGTGAACCCCATATAAACCGCGTCATTCAAGACAAGCGAAACACCATGATACGCTTGTGCCAAAAGGCAAATAGCCGGAATCGTCACTCCCGTTTTGGCGATTCGCAGTTCCAAGCGCTACCGCGGGACTCGGGGCACCTAACCACTTCACAAGATGGATTATTGACGGAACAAGGTAAGCCCCATGGGGTCTGTCCTGTATGGACAGTAAGCGGAACGTGAGTGACGCCGAATTCCCTAGGGGGTAAAGGAGCGGGCAAAAAGCGAAGGCTGCCTTGTAATGAGACAGATAGGGACGGCAGAGACGCCAATCATGTCCTGACGCGAAAGCGTGCAGACTTGCCCAAGGTCATCCAGCCGGGAATCCTGCAGCATGAGACGAAAGGAGTGGCCTGTTATGAACCGAAAAGCCGTCTCTCAAGACGAGTCAACAGGCCACATTCGTAAGAACCCCCGGAAAATTCACGAAGACGCAATCATGCAAGCATGGGTGGAAGCTCAAATAGTGGATACCAGTGAGCGTGCAGACGAGTGGATTGACTGGAAGGAAATCGAACGCCACGTTCTCAGGTTACAGCGACAACTGGCCCACGCAGTTGAACACAACAATCGTAAGGCTGTGCGTTACTACAAGGGGCTCATCCGTACCAGCCACCACACCAAACTTCTGGCCATTCGGCATGTGACACAAGAAAACCGGGGACGCCGTACACCGGGAGTAGACGGAAAGACCTACGCCACGCCAGAGAAGAGACTCGTCAATCTCCAGAGTCGCCCCCTACCCGTTCGGCGGGTGTATATCGCCAAGAAAAACGGAAAACTCAGGCCGCTCGGTATTCCAACGACTCATGATCGCGTGTGTCAGGCCATTCATAAAGTGGCCATGGAACCAGAATGGGACATTCAGTTTGCGCCCAACACGTACGGATTCCGTCCACAAAGATCAACGTGGGATGCCATAAGTCAAGTCTTCGCGAACCTCTGCAAGTCAGGTTCTGCCCAGTGGGTCATCGAAGGGGACATACGTGGCTATTTTGACAACGTCGACCATGCGAAGCTCTTGGCCAAATTGGCCCCGGAGGACCGCGTATATGTCCGGCGTATGTTGAAAGCCCCCGTCCTCGACCCCGAAGAAGGCCTGTTAGCAAGTACGCGGGGCACTCCGCAGGGGAGACCTCTGAAAAAGTGGGGTATAATCAATATTTTTTATCGAATGTAACTCTATTTGATCACTTTTGAGACTATAAGCTTGATCACAGATGCATATTCTATTCATTTTTTTATCATGAAGTAAC
>NZ_JALBUF010000019.1 GCF_022606465.1 Sulfoacidibacillus ferrooxidans | reverse complement strand
GTTGACTGTGGAAACACGCTCCGTCAGTCAAGCCCGCATCAAACAGCACGTGAGCTGCAGCCATATCGTCATGCGTCTTTGCGAGCCAAGCTTTGGTCTCCTCTTTCAAACACGATCTTCCCTTCAGCAGTAATCTCCTTTTTCAGCGGAAATCCACGGTCCCATTCTTCAGGCGTTCGCACCATAAAGTCCATAGGGACGCCAGGGACTAATCCTTTTTGTCGAGCCATAAGTCCACGCCTTGAGGGTTTAATGTCACTATCCATAATCACTAAGAAGTCGTAATCACTATCTATGCCCGCATCTCCTCGAGCACGTGAACCGAAGAGAATAATTCGTTCTATGGGAAGTGTCTCCACCAATTGACGAACAACCTTTTCAATGACCTGCTGCTCATCAGTAGACATCCCATCACCCCCTCGTATATCCGAAAATCGCCTTGGGTTTTGTATGCATGATACGGTTCTATTGTACCTTAGAGAACTAGTAAATGTAATCAGGCTCACGCGACCAACTTCAACGTATTCCTGAGTGGCATTTTCTAATGCGTTGTATGCCCGTACCTGATTACCTTCATACCCCTGTAGAAACTCTTCGAGGTTGTGCTCGGACTTTCCGAATATGTGGTTCAGCTTATTGCTATCTTGGGCAAACCGTTGCAAATTCATAGTCATCCGGGAAGCGTTCCCCGTACCCTCAAGCCTCACCGCAAGCTCAGCTTCCGCTTCCTCCGGGGCACTGAACTCAGGGTTTGCGGCGAAAAAATCGGAATAAACCCATGCTGGTGGCTCGATGTATCTCGGGAAATTTCCAATCCATCGCCATGAGAACTCCCCGCTCGGGTCAACCCGATTCATCGGGTTATTCTCCGCGTACGTATACTTGTAAATGTCAACACAAACATGTACACTTTCGCTTGTTTAAGTATGTACAAAATTAATCATCATCTTTAGCGAGATGATTCTGCAACCGGTAGGAATCGCCTACAATGGTAACGACAGTCGCATGATGTAGGATACGATCAAGAATAGCGTTGGCCAGTTTCGGTTCACGAAACACTTCATCCCATGCTCTGAAGTTCACATTTGTTGTCAAAATTGTACTTCGTTTTTCATAGCGCATATCAATCAGTTGAAAAAATAACTTTGCATCCTCTGGTTCAATCGGAAGATATACCTTTTACCATGAGCATTTTCATGTATCAACATCGCCTACCGAGTGGTAGACGGTGTTGATTTTGTTTTATCTATTCGTTTTTCATCTGTTCAACCACTTTCCCATCCCAACCGGTCGCTTTGATCTTCGCCAGCTGATACCGGTTGATGTGCTCTGGATCATCAGGAACCGTCACGCCACCGTTGCCACTGTCGATGTACACCGCATCACGAAGTGTGTGCACTTGTTCGTGCAACAGTTTTCGCGTGGGCGCATGATCGACACAACCTACAATCACGGGTGTGATGGGTTCCACTCGACCATAATGTCTTTCTGGCATGTGTACACTCGCGATCAGATCGGTGATCGTTCGTTGGTCATCTAGGTACTCTGGATACGCAACGATGCCAATCCCATACGCGAGTGCATAGCGTTGTACGAGCATGTCTGCTATTTCCAAAACTCACGCAAAAAGTATGGGTGTAGTAGACGCGTATATAAAAATGTCATGATCACTTCTGTGCAAAAAAGGAACTTTGTAGAGTCGTAATCACCGTATAGTATTCCTTCTATTGGTGTCCACACTATCTTATACTAGGTCCACTATCGAACTATGATGTAGAAAACGAAAGTGTACGCGAACTTCTTTTAGGCTTCATAAACCTTGTACACTCGCGGGTTCTCATGCTATTTTAATCGTAGACAATTTGAGACGTACTCCACAGAAAACGAGGAGGTGTAGCACATGCACGGATTTGTCATCGTTCTGCTTCCAGAAGATACGATACGCCAAGACAAAATCAAACTGCTAATGAAGATCGAAGAACATGTCTATCCTTACAAGAGATTCTACCACAAAGGGGACGATCGTCCGTGCCGGTGCACGGAACACGGAACTTCTCCCGAATCCAATTGCGAGGATTGCCAAGGGACTGGCCGGACACGTCGGAATCCGAAGGGAAAGCTGGATTACTGGTTACTGGGCGGCCGATTTGACGGGTATATCCGCACCGGGAAAACCGATCCAGAGAAATCTATTGGCAATTTCCTCTTGGAATTTGTCTATGGCCAAACCGCTGTTAATGGGTTGCTGTTTCATGAGGACGAGCACGATGACGTGGATACCAATGTGGTATCCGCCGCACAAATTAATATCAGTGTACTGAAGGAAAATTGGATAACGCCGGACGTGGGGTGGGTAGAGGACATCTTTACTGTTACCGATGATCCGCGTGAACATTATAAAGGGTATTGGGCAGTGGGTCTGGATTATCATCGCTAAGTATACGAAATGAGGGAAAATGCGTCTTATTCATCAATTTCGGTGCGGCGGATACCCCTGACTTCAGTTATGGGGAGGAGCCGCACCTTCGCTCCTTGAACACCTCGAATCGATTTACTTATTTTTACACTATCGATTCGAGGTGTCCACCATTAGAGCCTAACACCACATACGAGATTGGCTTGTTCTTCGTACAGATTATGCAGAATTTTATGTGCCTTTGAATTATCCTGTAGTTCATCATATGTATTCCTAAAGCTTCGGCCATCTTCCTGAGCTTGAATCCACGAGCTCATGTACATACCACCCAAAATTACACTGTAACGACATTAGGTTCAGCTTAGTGGATCCGTGTTAGCTTTGGGTTTCAACATTGTGCCATGCAGAGAAATTTGACGAGTTAATAGTTGGTGTATAGATATGTATGCAACTTTTTGTTGAGATTAATAAACATTAGTATATAATACTATCAGGTGATGACCGTGGGTAAAAACACATCCTCAGAATCGTACCAAAATGTGTATCGGAAATGGAAGATAAGTAATTTATAGGCCGGAGGGTATTTCCCGGTGTTTTCTACGATGGTAAGCGAAGACGTCCTGAACAGGGTTTCTGGAAATGCTATTCGGCTATACGTATATTTGGGCCATCGTGGTGTTAATGAGACAGGTGAATGTTGGATAACCATTGAAACCATGGCACGTTACTTTAAAAAAAGTAAACGCACAGTTTCTTATTGGTTAAGTGAACTGGAGAATGTTGGTCTTATAAAACGAATTCAATTTAATTTGGACGAATCCGCACATACGTTTCTACGTCCCTATGGCAGTAAACATTTCCGTCCTATGGATTCGGCGTTGAATACAGGAGATGTTGGACTAGATGAGATTGGCAGCAATGATTCAGAACAGAGATAAATTCCTTGATAGCACACGGATTTTGCTCTTCCACGGTACTGACAGCTCACAAGAAAAGAGCTTTCATCAGGGAATCGGTATTCCTGAATCGTCTGACCAAGATCCTGTAACAGATTTTGGCCCTGGTTTTTACTTAACAGGATTCTCATGGCAAGCTATTCGGTGGGCTAGGGCTCGAGCTGATGCAAACGGAACACAACCCATATTGGTTACCGTTCAAACCACTCTAAAAAAACTTCGACGTATTGATCCTGTACAAAAGCTCATCATTGATGCATATAATGAATTATGGGCGTCAACAATACGAAAAGGACCTGAACCTCCCCATGGCTAAAGCCAGGGGGTTCTAAAAGCCTATACCTTTGCACTCTCGCAGGCTCTCGCGTTGACTTGCGCCATCACTACAACATCCCGCGCCTCATGTTCAGGCAGACTTTCTTTTTCGGACGACCCGCTCTGACTCCGATACGTTCCGAAGGAGGAAGGCGCTGGCCTTCCACTTGCAGGTTGGTTATACGCCTGTTGCCAAGCCGTCCGCAGGAGCGGTTCCGCACCCTGCCAATGCTCGTTCGCATCAGCTACTTGCAGGCGTTCGTTTTCTACATGCTTTGCCAGATACGCACTAAACAAGTCCCGTTGCATCACCACGCCACAATCACAGGCATGGACGCGCTCGGATAACCGTTTTTTGTGCTTTTGTCCGCAAAGACACACTTGCGATAATGCGGTGCGGTACGTACTGAATTCCTCCACTTTCCCGCCAGCACTTTCAGCCTTGCGGGTGAGGATGGAAAGAAACAGCTTGGGCGCCCTCACACCAATAGAACGGCCAAACATCTTCTGAAACGCTTTATAGCTGAGTTTTTCCGTGTTGATTCGAGTGCCAATGGCGATGACCTGATTCGCTACTTGTCC
This sequence comes from Sulfoacidibacillus ferrooxidans, assembly GCF_022606465.1. Classification (NCBI taxonomy): domain Bacteria; kingdom Bacillati; phylum Bacillota; class Bacilli; order Caryophanales; family Alicyclobacillaceae; genus Sulfoacidibacillus; species Sulfoacidibacillus ferrooxidans. Next base: position 27,215 of record NZ_JALBUF010000019.1, on the reverse strand, counting down.
ATGGAGTGTTTTCCGATGGGCTGTTTCCCGACGATGCAGTTCCCTGAGTACCGCTTCGGTTTCTACTTGATGGCGACTTTTCTTCGTTGGGTGTTTCCCTTTGATGGCACGTCCTTTTTCATCGTAGCAATCAGGGTTGTTGGCACGGCGCTGGCGGTCTTGCTTGCGCTGCAACCGACGAATCTTCTTGTGGTCTCTCACCACTTCATCCGCCAATCGCGTGAGCGTTGCTTGGGTATCGCCAACAATAGCGATCGTAGACGGCCCACTATCTAGCCCTACCGTCTCGTTGCCAATGGGATGCGTGCGCTCGCCTTTTTCATTCCGTTTAACATACGGAACACCTTCACAGACAAGTTGCGCGTAGTAGCGGGAATGTCCGTGAATATCTTTTCTTACCAAGCGAACGTATTTGACACGAGAGGATAGGCCATGCTGAATCACGGGATCGTGAGCCACGTCCGTGACCATCGGCAATTCAAGACCATTCCATAACACCCGATCTTCCCGCCAACGGATGCAAGCGGCGTTCGTCTTCCCTTCAAGGCTGTGCAATCCGCGTTTGCCTTTGAATCGCACCTTTCTGGCCTTTCCCAGCGCGACCTTTTGCACTGCATCAAACGCGCGATAGGCTAGTTTTTGCGCCACGTGGGAATCCAGATCATCACCCAGCCATGTGGTACGCCGTATTTTATCCGCAAACGCTTCAAGGGCATAGGCGGAAAATCCGTGTGCTTGCCGGGCTGCCGCAAAGTGAGCCTGCCGCTCTTTTTTGTTCGTGCTTTTCTTGGCCTTCGTGTACCAGATAGATTGTCTGACAAGCGCCAGTCTTTTTTTAGCCTCGCCAAGAAGGGCATTGTAGAGTTGGCGTCCTGCTTCAAACCGTGCTTCTACTGTTCGTTCTTGGCGGCGCGTGACTCGCAGGGGGAATTCACACACAAAAGAGGGCGTCTGACTCTTCGACTTCTTAGACGTTTTTTTGATTTTCGATGTACTGCTTGATGACGGCAAGTGGGGCACCTCCCACCGTGGAGACGAAATAGGAATTTGTCCAAAGCGTTGGCAAGCGTTTTTTTAGCCAAGGAAACTCTTCACGCAAGTGATGGGAACTGCGCCCTTTCATCAACCGAACCAATCGATGGATGCCAAACTGAGGATCGACCTCGACTAAAAGGTGGACGTGATCTGGCATGACCTCAAGTTCGATGATGTCCGCTTGACGCTCTTCTGCCACTTCACGCAGGATCGCTTGTAGCCGCTCCTCCACTTCGCTCGTGAGTACGCGGCGACGATACTTTGGACACCATACCACATGGTATTTACAAGAATAGACGATGTTGTGATTGGATGTGTATTCCATGAGAATAGTATATCACAACGGTCTATCTACTGCGATTGAAAAACAAAAGATTCGCCTAGCGGCGAGCGCCTTATATCCCCAGCGCTAAAGCGCGGGGCTTTACGGCGCATTCGGTAATCGAGAAAGCCTGCCGTACGATTGGATATGTGGTCGTTGCGCAGACAGAGACGTCGGTACATGTAACTGGACGTTGAGCGATGTAGAGCTTGTTAAAGCTTGGACGCCGCCGGAGTACCAAGAACGTCATGAGTTTGAGCAAATTTGGTTCGGGTTTGTAGGATCCATCCAAAAATGCTTGACGGTATCTGCTATAATAAAGATATAGTGATATGTCCAACTGTGTATTTCTTATTAGGTGGTGATTGTCATGATTATGGGCATTCCTGAATCGCAAAAATATCTCGATGCTGTCGAACATTGTATGGTGGAACGAATGTACTTAAACAGGGATATCGTTCGTACTCATATGAACCAAGATACCGAATACATCCAGCATTTGTTTGTCGAAGATGGAGATGTCATTTTTCATGATGACCCAATGCGTTTAGCGACAACCTTCGCGCACCGTTGGCACTTGATTGAATCTAAACCTAGATTCATTCATCGACAATGATAATAAATTTAGGTCGTTCCTTCCAAAGGAACGACCTTTTAGTTTGTACGTAAGCAGTATCATAGCATCTGAATTATTTTACATACTATATGATTCGCTACTAGCCGTCATTCTTGGAGTGGTGGTCTAGTCGATTGGCCACTTTGTGTAATATACTCCCTGTTTTCGATAAAGACTTCTCAATGACATCAGAAGTTGTGTTCCCGACACCACGTACGATATCAGAAGTTGTACTTGCAACACCATGTACGATTTCATCAGAAACTTTAGTCACTTTATCAACAATTTCCCCAGCGTTAGCACCTATCTCGGAAAAATTTTTTTCTGCTTGTCCGCGAAGTGACTCTGACTTCGAATTCTTATCTGTTCCCATAAATAGCATCCCCTTAATTAAATAGGGAAAACAATATAACTGCTTCCACCTACCTATTTAACTATTATAGCACAGTCCACCTTGTTTTTTATAGAATTCACTATTATTTATATAATATTTTTATAATTATTTATTTTTAAAATTTTTCACTATAATAAATAAATTGTTTAATTCATTTATAAAAATAAAAAAATTCTATTAACCTTCAAATTAAATGGAGTCTGTCGATAGATGATTGAGTATGTAGTTGAGTCCGTATAATTGGTGTAAATTCGGCGGGACAATGGTTGACATCATGCAAATGTGCCATCTCGTCCCTCTTTAGTAGAATGAGTGTATCGACCACAAATCTACTAGGAGGAATACGAAATGGCACAATACAACATTACCGTGGATGACGACATTTTGAAAGGGTTATTTTCTGGAGATCGAGGGGTGGCGCAGTTGCTGGAGCAGGTGTTGAACCAAGTGCTGAATGCACAGGCTTCCGAGCAGTTGCAGGCAGAGCCGTATGAGCGTGCGGAAGAACGCCAGGGCTATCGCAACGGCACCCGTCCCCATCCACTCACCACACGCGTGGGCACCCTCACATTGCGAGTGCCACGGCTGAGAAATGGTCGTTTCTCCACCGAATGGTTTGCGCGTTATCAGCGCAGTGAGCAGGCGCTGTTGTTGGCCATGGTGGAGATGGTGATCCAAGGCGTATCGACCCGCAAAATCACTGCGATTACAGAAGAACTCTGCGGCGCAAAGTTCTCACAATCCACGGTATCTGAGGTATGTAAATACCTTGATCCCATTGTTGAAGCTTGGAATGGACGAAATCTGAGGGAGCATCAATATCCCTTCCTTTTGGTGGATGCCATTGTATTAAAAATTCGGGAGGAGGGGCGTGTCCGTCCCCGAGCGGCCATGATCGCAACAGGCGTTAACGAAGAAGGCTATCGTGAAATCCTTGGCATCACGTTAGGAGACAGCGAATCAGAAGCTAGCTGGTCGGAATTTTTCAGCTGGCTCAAACAGCGTGATCTGAGAGGCGTGAATGTGGTCGTTTCTGACAGTCATAGCGGACTTATCAAGGCGTTACACGCGCAGTTTCAGGGAGCAACGTGGCAACGATGCCAGACGCATTTCATGCGAAATGTCATGGATGCGACACCGAAGCACCTGCAAGCGGAGTTATACGGGAAGACGCGTGCCATTCTCGATGCGCCAGATATGGCCACGGCACGTTTACTCATGAATAAAGTGGTGAGCGATTATGGTGAGAAAGTGCCGAAGGCGATCCAGACTCTTGAAAATGGGTTTGATGACATCACGGCCGTTCTCGTCTTGCCAGAGCGCTACCGAAAGCGTCTGCGCACCACGAACGGTGTGGAACGCTTGAACGAAGAGATTCGTAGACGAGATCGTGTGATCCGCATCTACCCCAATCGCGATTCTGTGAAGCGACTCATAGGCGCATTGCTCATGGAGATGGATGAGAAGTGGCAAACGGGTCATCGCTATCTGGACATGCAGGAGTATTTTCTGTGGAAAGAGGAGCAGAAAAAGCAAGTAAAACAAGACACAAAAATCAGCATGATTAGTTAACATAAGGCGGTTTCTACCAAAGATGAATTTACACCACATTTAGGACTTGATCGTTATTTGGGCATTTAACTTTAGTTTCGTTTCATAGCACTGCGATCATCCCTTTCAAACACCACCCTACTTTTCAGCTAGTTTTCTCATCTCATCCAAAAGCTCTAACATGAGATGGTATGAGCCTCCACTCACATCCCACTCTAAAAAATGGATCACTCCCGCTTGTTCAGCCGCCAAATACACGTTTCGCTTCACTGTTGCCTGTGAAGCGTAGACTACATCATCCATCAACCCCACACCTCAACAATAACTGGCCGAAACCATCCTCTAAGTACATAATCCGGTCTATATCTATACCACGTATCATGCGGTAGCAACGGTTTTTCGAGCTGCAGCCGCCGTATTAACAATTCCTCGTACAGATTCTTCTCATGCTGGCTATCTAAACACACACATCCGTTTGGATGGATGATGGCATCAACAATAGACCTCATCGCACGAATGTTCCCTTGTTTCCGCGTGGTTTGTATTGCCACTAAATTTCCCTTTAGTCGATGATTCGGTAGATACCGCTTCGATATGGACTGTCTCGAACGCGCCTTTCACGCCACTGATCTGCCAGACTTCTTCTTCCTCACCTATCGAAAGGCACGCTTGGGCAAATCCAACAATGATCGCTTGTTCCATCGGGTATTGCCTTGGATGTGGAATATACGCGATTTTTTTTAGAGATTCCTTGTCTAGCCGTATGCGTTCTTCTAACATGGCCATTTGCATACCGTACAAAATGGCCTGTGTCGATCTCAGTTGTCCCATACGCTCCTGGGCAATCTGCAATCCTTCGACATACCACTCTGATAAAGTGATACGCCTAACATGATATGGATATCACATTGGTGATGGATCATATACAGTTATAGCGGTTTGAGTTGACGACCCAGAAGATATGAAACGGAAAATTGAAAATCGACTAAGCCGTTAGAACTAGTTCATCCACGTAGGTTCTCTTGCATATGGGAGCGAAAATTCATAAGCCGTAAGCGCTTACCTGCTGTATGATGATACGGTGACGTACGCTTTCGGAATCTTTCGCAATCGGTTTATTTAAATACACTTATATGAGGAGGAGCCAATGAACTATTCTATAGACGTTTCTTTAGAACAAAACGAAGAGTTTTCAGCTTTTTTGAAACACAAGATAAGAGAATACAATAACGAACATTCAATCCACCATCGTGAAATACGAAAAGAGGGTTCGATTCAACCCATTAACATTATCGTATTGGATAACGACAAGCAGTGGATTGGCGGAATTTCAGCTGAAGTGTATTGGCATTGGGTGGAGATTCACGATTTCTGGCTCAGAGAAGAATACCGAGGCAAAGGTCTCGGTCAGCTCTTACTCCACAAAGCAGAAACCATCGCTAAGGAGAAGGGTGCAACCAAGGCACTGCTAACCACCTACGAATTTCAAGCACGATTATTTTATGAACTACACCAATATAGGGTCGTAGGAAAAATTTCAGACTATCCCCCTGGGAGTACTTATTTCACGATGGTGAAAGCCTTCGTGTAAGGTTTCCGTTGTTCAACGGCAACGCACCCAGATCAATCTGACACTGCATATTCATGCAGTCTGTCCGATATGCGGCTTATAGCGCACTTGAGGCAATTAGCGCAAGAAGCTCTGCGACATAAATCATCGTGGGGCTGCCGGCGAAATGGTACAATAAAGTGAACTACACTGAGACGGGAACTCATGATTCTGTATGGTGAACGAGGCTAATTAAGAAGCCGGCTCTGTAAATCTACAACACTGATCCAACTGACCTGTGCCACCCGGAAATTGAACGATAAAGATCTTCAACTATTATGATACGAGGAGATAATCACGTGCTGCAATGCAATACACCTGAAGAGTTAGCTAAACTAGTTGAGGAACTTCACGGCCAAGTGGAAATTTTGTTTAAAGGCAAGTTAGTTACGTAAGCTAAGTCAAGAAAAAATTAAGGACAGGGTTCGCAGGCCCAAAAAGTGTCTCCAAAATCGGCTGAAAAATCAAAAATTTGTGTAGATTAGTTCCAATTCCTATGCTACACTGGCTTCGCTGGGAAACTACCCAGCCCCATGCTGGATCGTCAAAGGGGCATATGGTGACTCCATGTTGAAAATTCTGCGCAACAAATCATTTGCTATTTTGTTTGGCGGGCAGATCGTGTCGACACTGGGCACCAATCTCTACCTGCTGGCACTACCCTGGTACGTCTACATTGTGACCGGCTCGAAGGCTGATCTGGCGATTGTCGGCTTCGCTCAGTCCCTTCCAGGTCTCGCAGGTCTGGTGGCGGGCGTTTTCGTTGACCGCTGGAACAAGCGCCGAACCATGATCGTGGCCGACTTGATGCGTGGTGCCCTATCACTTTTGATCGGGTTGATCGCGATCTGGCGACTAAGCTTTCTGTGGATCGTCGTCATCGTGCTCCTGCTCCAACTCGTGGGTGTCTTCTTCGGACCAGCTGAATCCGTGTTGCTTCCGCTCGTCGTTCGCGAAGAAAATGTTCCTGCGGCGATGGGAATCAACCAATCGGGTTCAGCGACCGCTCAACTCGCTGGGCAAGCAGGCGGCGGTGCCCTGCTGTCTGCTCTCGGAGCGCCCGTCCTGTTTTTGGCCAATGGCATCTCCTTTTTCGTGTCCGTAGTCAGTTTGTTGTTTGTCCGGGCACCAGAGCCCCCACGCGGGGGCGAACCATCAAACTTTCTGACCGACTGGAAAGAAGGCTTTGCGATCCTCGGCCGATCGCGCATGATTCTCTTGATCGTTGCATCGGCGTTGGTAGCAAACTTTGGATTGGCCGCATTTGACATCGCGCTAACCGCTTGGATACGCGGTCCGTTGCGCGACAGCGCGTTGTGGCTCGGGTTCATTGGGGCGGCATTCTTTGTGGGTATCATTGTCGGTGGGATGCTGCTTGGGACAGTGGCAAAAAAGGTGCCCTTGCGCGCCGTCGTCATGAGCGGGCTGATCATCGATGGCGCCTTGATCAGCAGTGTAGGGGCCGTTCGAACCAATTGGTGGGCGATCGCCATACTCGTGCTCACCGGGTTGGCTGTCGGCATCATGAACGGCTCAATTGGTGCCATGGCCGTGCAGGTCGTTCCCGACCCACTGCGTGGACGCGTCTTCGGCCTACTGGGCACGTTGTCCACGATGGCCACACCGCTTGGACTCGCCGTCTACGGTGCACTCATGGTGGTCGTTCCCTTGCCCGTCCTCTTTATCCTCATGGGTGTCGTCAGCGTCCTCGCCGGCCTCGCCTTCTTACTTCCGATACGAGACGACCTCAACAACATGGGCACCGCAGAACCCTCGCCACCTGTCGCACAGTAGTCGTCAGGCGCAAGGTTAGAGGTAAACGTGCGGAAAACGGCGGTCGCTGGTGTCGCACAGTTTCCAAACGGGGTGAGGAACTCCGTTCGAGGTGTATGACACTAATTGTCGTCACCAGCGACCCGGCGAGACCCAACCCGCGAATATCAGTGTACCAATCGTCGACGAACCTTGCCTTTAGGCCATGCCTTTAACCCAAACTGGCAGCTAAGGAGATGCCTCCCTATCGTCATCTCCCTTGCTTAACTACGGAAAGACAGTGCATCGTCAAGAGCTTTAACGGTATATCCTCACTGCATTGCGATATTCCACGGTCACTTGACGACTGAAAATCCCTGAAACGACGGGGATTCTAAGGCACGTGATCTAGGGGGCTTGACAGTGTCGTTCATATCAACGGGCAGCAATGCGCAATGGTCAGAGGTGACATTCACGCTATATTTTTTAGGTTTATCAAATGCGCCGTAAAACCCCTAGCTTCAGATGGAGGATATCAAACTAGATCCAACTTGCTCGTACGAGACCATGTGCGGTACCTGTCCATCGATGAAGACAAGCAAGCTATTGCTCATCTTCATCACCACCGTCATACACTATTTTTTAGTTCGCTCACATCTTGCTTGTACGACAGCACAACATCCGCAAACTCCTCAACGGTTTGCACATATTTATCTAGCTGGCTGTGCCAATAGGTACGCGGCGTATTGAATTTATCGCTATGTTCCTGCATTAATACTTCAAATTCCGATTTGATTCGTTTGATCGTGGTTTCAGCTTGTCGCAGTTTCACTTCCATCAGATTTTCGCTATACCGATATTGCGTTTCTTCATTGTTTAAATCCAACATAGAGACCTTTTTATCTTCCGGTAACTGATATTTTTGACGCTTGGCATCAGCTTGTACATCATGCAATTGCCCATCAAATACCTCTGCCTTTCTAACTTCTTGCGTGAGTAAGGATGAATTTAGATCATCATCCTGTTCCTCTTCGTTGAGATAAGCATCATGATCTACTATCGTTCTTTGTTCTTGTTCTTTTTGCTTCCACAACATGATTGCTGCCGTTACTTCCGTATCTTTGATTTCAGTTGCCTCTTTATGTGATTCTTGGAACCAGTCTTGTGCTTCTACTGGCAAAGAGGATAAATTAGAGCCTGCGCGTACGCTGATGATCCTATTTCTGACCATATTTTGTAAACTAATCGTCAAACTTAGCAACCGCTCATGTTCTTTTATTCTAGATACGGACATGTCCATCATTTTTGACATATCGTTCATGGTTGTTCTCTTTCCAACACGATCACCACCGTGAGCAATCCCATATATTTTTTTGCTAAAACAACAATTTCTCCGATGATAATGGGGTCCTTTTCTGATTGAGTACGACTTAGATTATCCTCTACCATGCGTTCAATCGATTTTTCTTCTTCTATTACCTCGTATACAACAGGCACTGTATCCAATCCTAATTCAATAGAAATCATTCTTCGTTTGTGTCCACATACCAAAATGTTGCTTCCTTCAATGGCGATTAACGGTTCTCTTATACCGTTCTTGTGAATACTATCTTTAATCCGTTCGTAATCTGATGCCAATTGAATCCGATCTGAATGGTATTTACTATATTCAGGGTGTGGAAGCAATTCACGTGGATTCACATGCACGATTCTACCCATTTCATAATCTCCTTTCTGAGTCAACTGCTCACCGCCTACGCTAACGCTTAGAGGCGGAAGCTTGTAACTGATCTAGTGTTGAAATTTATTCATCATTACTTGTAATTAGTAAGTGTCAAGAGTCCGTAGTGTCTCTTGATAACTGCGCGCTTAATCTACCTTTTGATCTAGTACGTTCTTATACCTAAAACTATGAAGCTAAATGATCTCCCGTAACGCAAAAATTATCCTTTTCACACCAAAAAGTGCAGTGATTTTATCTGCTGTTTTTTTCAAGGTCGTATACCCTGTATACGACCTCTTAGTGAATTGATTATCCCCCATAATTACATCTCCTTCTTATGTGTGGCAACTGTGTTGCACAGGTCCTATCTCAACCTTATCACCTTGTCAACCCCAAAAACCCTCCATTTTCACTACTCTTTTGGCTCCAGATCATAAAGATATTGCATGTACCGACTTCTCTGTACCAACTTGCCCATATACGATTTTGGTGCTGAACAATACAACTGATCTTTAGCTCGTGTCATCGCCACATAAAACAGTCTCGTTTCCTCTCGAATCTCTTCTGGCTTGGCGGATCGCTCATGCGGTAAAAAACCCTCCACCGCTCCCACGATAAAGACCGTGTTGAATTCAAGTCCTTTACTCCGGTGGATCGACATCAATTGCACAGCATCTTTTCCTTCTTCCGGTTTCGATTCACGCAATGTCCGCTCAACAAAAGCTAAAAACGCTTCTTTCGTTTTGAACTTGGACGCGGACCGTAGCAACACGTCCACCCATTTCACTGGCTCATCATCTTTCGCATACGCTAATTCCTTCATTCCTGAAGTGAGTAGCCACCTTAACCCATCTGCTGGCGACTCTCTTCTTTGCAACTCTTCAATCGCACTGGTCAAATCCCACAGGTTACGATGGTCCTCAATCCCACGCCAACCAAGCTCCACGAGTTCCTCAATCTCTGTTAATCCGATTCGCCGATTCGGTTGATTGATAATCCCCCTCCAATGATCCGCATTCTCCGTATCGATCGATGTACGCAGATAATCCAACGCTGCCTTCACTCGCTTCGATGCAAAAAATGGCGTATCACCCACCACTTCATACGGTATCCCCTGTTCACTTAACGCCTCCGCGTAAATCTGCGACTGCGCATTGGTTCGATACAGCACGGCATACCCTCGAAAGGGAAAATGACGGTTTAGAATGACTCTCGCCACCATATTCGCTTCCGCTTGCTCATCGTCTACCTCAAAGGGTGCGTACCCTGAATACTCATCATCACGTCCCACGCCTGGCTTCACGACCTTATCGATATGAAACCCCTGATTGAAATGGTTAATCAGGTCATTGGACAACCCGACAATCACAAAGAACGAGCGATAATTCCGCGTCAAATAGTACATCTTTGTCCCTACATACTTCTCCTTCATCTCTTGCATCAACTCAGGTCTCGATCCTCGAAAGCCGTAAATGGATTGCCAATCGTCCCCTACGCAAAACAGGTTGCGGCGTGGTGCTGCCACTTCTTTGAGCCATTCCCACTGTGCTCGATTCGTATCTTGAAACTCATCCACCAAGACATACTCAATGCCCTCTCGCCATGTCAAAGCGACACGATCTTTCTTTCGCAGCGCCTGCAATGTCATCACAATCAAATCCTCAAAGTCCACACGCTTGCTGTTCGTCTTCAATCGCTCATACGTTGCATACATGCGTTGTAAATCAGGGTCCTCTACTTGTTCCGGCATGATCCCCTCGCTCTTTTGACGCATGATCCGCATCATCCACTCGTTCGCGTCCACCTGCTCACGCAGATTGCCGCTCTCTTTCTCCAGTGCCCACTCCACCACATGGGTGCTATCCACCAAAACCTCCACCTGCGGGTTCATCTCCCGCAACAATCGAAACGCCACGGCATGCATCGTTTCCATGCGCACCTGTTTCGCTCGCTCCCCAACCTCATGCACCAAGCGTGCTTTCATCTCTTGCGCTGCCTTCTTCGTGAACGTACACGCTAAAATACTTCGCGGATGCACACCTGATTCGATCAATCGCTTGATTCGTGCAATGAGTACCCGCGTCTTGCCGCCGCTACCACTAAAGCAGGGCCTGTCCCATGCATCACCGCCGCTTCTTGTTCATTCGTCAGCTCCACTTCATCCCAACCCCTTTCTACTGTTTCATCTTCATCCTCTTGATCTGGATCATAGAAACACTCTTTTACCTCTACCTCCTGCAATGACGGCATATCGGTCAGTCTCTTGACTCCCTTCGAATGTGCCAGCTTATGCATGACCTCTCCCATCAGCGCATTAGGTGCAGTCAACCACAGATAGGCCGAGATGCGCTCCCCTTTCACGCTCACACTCGCAAACGCTTCATCGCCCAGGTGTCCCCACTGAATCAGACTCGCGATGTTCCCATTCCACGCTGCCAGTACCGACCACGTCTCGTTGACCTTCGCGACAATGGTCCCACCGCCGATCATCCAATCCTTTCCCTCGCTATACTTTTGATAAAACTCACCGCCACTTTTTACGCCAACCATCCGTTCCAACGTCTCATACGACCACGCGCCATAGTCAAAGATCGATCGAAAATAATACTCGGGATTTTGCACCACGTCCTCATACGGCAGCGCATACAGGGCATGGCTGACGTCACTATTCCTGCTTAGCCAATCCTTCATACTTTTCACCGCCGATGCATACCCACTTTTTTTAATCAGCAAGACCACTCGTATCGCATCATCCCCATGAAGCCGTTGCATCCGATGCAGATACCCATGCACATGCCTATATGCCTTTTCACTCATTAAACGAAACGGTACTAGGTACATCCCTATTTCATACTCATCCATATATCTCATTCGTACGTGCTTGCCCATTTGATTGGACTTCCCGCTATAAATCATGGTCCATCCTCGCTCATCCATTCTGTCCCTCATCATCGCCACTTGGATATCCTGTACAGCGATCGCATGAAACACATCCGTCTTTCGTCCGATCAGCAAATGCCCATCCTCTGGATCTCGCCTGACGACATATTTTTTGACCGCCAATCGTGTCACGTCATAGTAATTACTCTCACGATGCTTACTATCTACCTCTCTCATTTCCCAGCTTCCGCCTCGCTCAAAGTACAACGTCCGCGACAAACTATGAATCCTACGTGTATAACTATTTACCAATCTTCCCATTTGCGCATACGTCATCGCAGGTATAGTTTCCAGCGCTTTATCAATTCGCCTTCCCATTTCTCGTAACTCCGCTTCGCTAGGTCGTATTCCCTTTTGCACTTCACCAGTCCCCCTCCTGCTTTCCGTTACCCTTCACGGGCTTGAATCGTAAAACGCTTCGCGTTTCACAATCCAAACCCTAAATCAACTTGATAACACGTTTTTATTTACACCCCGTCCCTAGACACTTTAGCAATGAATAGATGCCTTCATTGCCTTGATACATAAGCCTTCTTTATGTAATTCAATATGTAAAATGGATAAAGATCGTCGTTTTACATGTTGAATTACATGAAAATCGGTGTATTTTTTACTCGTCAAGGTAGTCACTGAAAATAAATTCGATGATATCCATGTCGTCATCACTTTGTTTTTTGAAAACTTGATAAGAAACTTTACCTAAGAATCGAAACGAATCATCTGGAAAAACTCCATATCGAACCATCATGTCTAGAGCATGTTTAACATCATAATTCTGAAGATCAAGAGGCTCCTTGGCAGTTACTTTTATTTCTAAATTTACCTTGTTAAATAGATACACTCTGTTCCCGTGGTGATACTCCCAATCGTTTGGATGTGCTGATGGAGGATAGTAGTAACGATCAAAGTACTTAAATTTTTCATTCAATAAATGGCCGAAAATCTCACGCCAAAACTGAGTTTCACGAAAATATGTTTCTTTAGCCGTGAGATAAAACGGTCTGATCTTCATGTATTTTTTTGAACGAAAGAAGATTTCAGGTATCAAAAAAGAAACCGTTTTTGCCTCATAGTCCATGATCATGCTCACTGGATACTCTTCTCTTGTAACAACGGAACTTCTTGTTCTTTCCTTGTCGGTTTGATCAAAAGACCGCACAACGGTATACCGTGAGTCTAGGACATCCGCATACATCTGCTCTTGCACGATGCCATAGACGCGTTCCAACAAGTTTTCATAGTCCTTAAACAAGCTGTAATCGGCCAGCTCATCCTTCCCTACGTGATGAAGAATCTCGCGATAATCGTCAAATAGATCGACATATTTGGCTCGAAATGAACGCCAAAAGGCAACTCGATCAAACGATGGATCAGGAACATAACGATTCGCATCGTTGTTCATCTTATTTATGGCGAATTCCTTTCTTGCTTGCTCCACCTTTTCTTGAATCTCTTGTTCAGTTTTGATCCGCCAACGTTCATTAAGAAGTGCAAGAGCTTCTTCTGGATTCGCCGATTGTCTCGCTTTCCATTCCTCGTCATACCATTGATGGAGCGATTCCCTTTGTTTTTCTTCCCTTTCTTTATGTATTTTTTCTGCTACAGTCATTCTTCGCACTCTTTGTTGTTTCATTTGCATAGATACCACGCTCCTTAGAACGAGCGTAACGGAAAAAGCAAGAGAAAAACCCTCCATTTTCACTACTCTTTTGCACGCTCTCATCAAAAAAACGCACAGGGAATCGCCCTAGTGCGTTTCATTCCATCAGGTTATATGTTTGCGTAAACACGATATATACAGTATACGTTGTGTCTACGTAGTCTGTTTACGTTAAGTCTACGTATATGGCAAACGTAGACTTAACGTGAACATTATGGGTATCCGGATTTTATGGTGGAATCATGCAAACTGACAAATAAATTCTAAATCGGAATATCCGGTGGAATGGTTGGCTTATAGTACTAAGTCGATGACCGTGACCACCTCTGGAATTTCGGACCTTGCTGTACAATCGATTCGACAGATTGTCGACGCGTGGCTGATAAGCGTAACCGTCACCAGCTTGTACCCCTGTTGAAGCACGTATGTATCCGACTGCCTAGGTCATTCCTGATTCACCTCGTGGCTATACTAACACGACCAAATGACCGAGTGAAGGCAAAAAGGGAGCAGAGCCCCGATTTAACGAGGTCGACTCCCTTCGGTTACAGCACTTCAAATTCGTGTTACCACCCTAAGTGAAAGACCAATCAAGTATTAGCCATATCTTCAACAGAAACGTTACGGCACACTATCTTTAGCCATGGATGCAAGTCATCGTTTGTAAACACTCTATACTCCATCGACTGACAATCAACATCAACGTGGTTACCATCAGTCTTAACAATAGTATACCAGCTATCACGGTGGATATGCTTTGGATCTAATGACAAGAAATCTTGTCGTTGCTGGAGTTCAACCACTTGGCACTGCATAAACCTGATAGTTAAAGTTCGTGTCTCTGTCCTACCCTCCTGAACGTCCCAATAATAGTCCAAAGTCAAGAGAAAATCGAACAATTCTCTGTCCCATTCCATGGCGATAATTATACTATCAGTAAAGTCAAATCTCTCATTTACTTTCTCTAATCCCATCGCAAGTAACACTATGTTACCCCCTTCCAAAATAAAAATGCGTCAGGATACGGAGTTCTTGCCTTGTAGCGTTCGATGGAAAGAGCCCGTTGGCATCAAGATAATTACCATTTGTATTTTGAACACGGAAGTAAGGATTTCCATCATTTGGACTCGGTTGAATGCGAATCTTGGTTCCTATCTCAGGATGTGTGAAGTTTATGGTAGGACCGCTTTTGGAACCACCTGGCTCATCGGTTCTTGTCCATCCCTTTGCTCCAAGATCCTTTGCCAATCCATCAGGAGTTGTATGTTTAGCTAATACATTATAATTCTGATGTTCGTCAAGCGAATTTACCGTACCCTCAGCACTTGCCTCACCGGTAGTCTCAGCCGTGCTTGAAACATTTTCCGCAGTCGACGCTTCCAATGTGTCCATAGCCGTCGCATCTGCTGCTCCTGCGCCTACTGCTTCGGAATCAGCCGCTATCGCTTCAGTAGCGGCAACTCCCTCTCCAGCAAGGGCTCCCTCAAGTATAGCAGCATCAGCAATGATACCTACGCCTGTAGCCGCAAGTGCCACGGCTGCAATACCAGCCCCAACGAGGGCAACGGTGTCCCAAATACTCCATTCTCCGCTCGGATCTACTTTCATGATCGGGTTATCATCCGCGTACGTGTAGGCATTCAGTCCGCTAACCGGGTCCTTGCTGATAAACCGCATCAGGTTTGGCGCATAGTACCTGGCGTTCAAGTAGTACATGCCAATCGCGCTATCCCAGCGATATCCTGCGTACAAGTACGGGTTGGTGTTGGCCAAGGTTCCAGACGAACTCAGGATGTTGCCCCAAGCGTCATACGTATATTGTGCCACTGTGTTACCGCTGGAATCCGTCAACGCTACCACGTCACCATGGCCATTTTCGTGGTAGTAGTACGTGGTGCCCGTTCCGCCACTCCACGTGGTCAGGGTTAAAGGGGAACCCGTCGGCCCATACGTGTACGACTGCAACAGGTTCCCGCTGCCGTCTGTTTCATAGGCAACGAGATTTGAACCGCCAATGTAGTAGAACTTCGTCGTCTGTCCACCAGCTGTCTCACTGACCCGACGTCCCTGCGAATCATAGGTGTAGGTAGCGATGGCCGTACCGGAACTGTTGTCTACCTCCGTTAATTGCCCAAGTTCGTTCCACTTGTAGGTGTCCGTCCCGGTGCTGGTTAGGTTGCCGTTCGCGTCATACGTGTAGGCTTGTCCATTGACGGAAGTCAGCTGGTTCCCTGCGTTGTACCCGTAGGTTGTAGACGATACGGTAGAGCCGTTAGATGTCTTGACTGTCTTTGACAGGATATTTCCGAGCGCGTCATACGTATAGGTTACCGTATTGCCGTTGGGCAACGTCTCAGAAGTCAGTCGATTCATCGCATCGTACTGGTACTTTTGAACCGTGCCGCTGACAAGGTTGTCTACCTCGGTCAGGTTCCCATCTTTGTCATAGCTGTACTGGTATGCGTCCAAAACGGTGCTGCCATTTTCAATGGCCATGGATTGCAAGTGCAAATCCCCGTCATAGCGGAAGGTTTCTTCCATCCCATTTCCCAGTTGAAGGGTATCGGTGAGTCCCTGCTCGTTATAGGAATACGTCGCCAGATTTGCTCCACTGCCATTCGTAATGGATTTGACCTGGTCTTGGCTACCTAGGTTATAGTTCGTCGTGACCGTCGTCGTTCCTACCGTGGCACTCATCGATTTTAGCGCGTTATCGGCATTATAGGTGAACGCTTGAGAACCGACACTGTCGGTCTGACTTGTCAGATTACCCACCTTGTCATATCCGTACGTGCTAGAATTGTTCCCATTTTGCGCAGACGTGAGCCATCCGTCGGCATTATAGCCGTACTGGTTGACCGATGTGTTGTCCACCGTGACAGTGGTAGGCTCCCCTGCATTGTTATATTGCACACCGAGCGTATGCGTGTCCGGCAGGGTCACCTGATTCAGACGTCCATTCGCATCATATAGATAGCTCGTCGTATTTCCAAGGGCATCGGTGGACGATTGCAATTGGTCCAGGTTGTTGTAGGAAGAAGATTGAGTGGCATAGGTTGAACTGCCCGCACTATTGGTTTCGGAGACTTTCGTCACATTCCCGTCTTTATCGTACGTGTACTGCACTTGCAAGTTGTCCGAAGACGACGTCTGCGTGGCCAGTTGATGGTCTGCGGTATACGTCATGGACAACGTATTTCCATTCGGGTCAGTGACACTTTGTACGTCCCCAAAAGGATTGTTCTGGTATTGCGTCACGTTCCCGAGTGGATCGGTCACCGACGCCAGGTAGTTGTTGCTGTTACTCGAATCGTACGTGTACTGCGTGGTATCCGGGAGGATGGACACCCGCATCTCCGTCGCCCAACTGGTCGCATCGGAAGGCGTCGAACTTGTCGTGGGGGCTACCAACACTTCCGGCATGATGTACGCAGTCCCTGTGGGGACACTCTTTAGCGTCAATGTCTCATACTGCCAGCCGAAGGTTCCACTCTGAGCGGGGCTGCTGGCTTGATTAATCAACTGTTTGGAGGAGTTGTAAAACTCAAAGGACACATCCGTCGCCGTGGAATCATAGCCCTTGAGCATCGCCCCAATCGTATAAGACTGGGAAGGCACGTAGGGAATGTACTCGTTGCTGTCACTCGGATGAACCCCCGACCAACTTGACGACGGGACAATTTGCGCCACTTTCTGATAAGATCCGAAGGAGGCGGCGGTTTCCGTACTTCCTGTATTATCGGTCTGGGAATTGTTCACAGCCGTAATCGTCCCAATGGTGCTCCAATCATAAAACGGATTCGACGTATTGCTGAAATCTCCGTTGACGATCGCGTTGTATTGTGGAGCCAGGTTATATCCAACCACATCCACCGCGTCGAAATTCACGGTGTCGGAAGAAGTGGGATCGGTAATTAAAATGGGTCGAAACGAGACGGCATTCGACGGGAAGCTCGTTTTGGGGACCACGACAGAAAGTTGTGTCCACTTGCCACTCACACTCAAAGGTGCTCCGTCCGCTTGACCAACGTAGTTTCCATTACTGTCAAAGAAATTAATTTGCAACTTCGTTGTGGCAGCCGCACTGGCACTGCTGGCTTTCGCGTAGGCTTCGAAGGCCACCCCGTCGTTCAGATTTGACGTGGAAATCAGCGACACGCTGGGAAAAAGGTCTACCACGCCTGTCGCATTGGAGACCTGCCAGGAACTTCCCCCGAAGATCGCATCACTGGACTGGGTGTTGGTATGACTGGCTCCAAGTTGGGACCAATCCGTTGGCAACCCACTGGTCCAACTCTCAAAGCTGTTGTTATCGAGCGGGTTATTAGCGGTGGAAATAGGATACGTCCCCGAAGCAATGGTTCCGTTTGTGTTGTAGGCCGAACCGCTAATCTGGTCCTGCGGGGTCAGGGATGTAATCTGATTATGATTTTGGTCATATTGGAACTGATAGGTTCCACCCGCGGGCAGTTGAACACTCGAAATTTCATGATTGATGTTTCCGTATCCGGTGCTTACCCGATGGATCGTGGTGACGTGATTGTTCGGGTCCGTCACGGTTTGTAACTGGCCAAACCCATCGTACGTGTTGGTCGTGGTGTACCCAAGTGGATCGGTGGCTGTGAGAACCTCTCCAAACTCGTTGTACGTGGTGGTCCACTTCCTGTTTAAACCACTGGGATCGAAGACCGTTTGCGTGTTCAGATGGTCATTGTCGTAGGTCCACACCGTTGGAACGCCAAGTGGATCGGTTAGCGTCGTGGTCCCCGTCCCGTACGAGATACTCTCGCTCTTTTGAGCGGGATTGGTCTCTCCCGAGACGTAACCGTTTGACCCATACGAGATTGTTACCATATTCCCATTTGGCGTAGTCACCCCAGTCAACTCGCCGTTGGTATAACCATACTGGGTCACGTTGCCACTCGGGTCCGTCACCGAGACTAAATTATTACTTGTGTCATACCCGTAGTTCCAAGTTTCGTTCGTCGTACTGTTTGCGGCGAACGTAACCGACGTAACCAAGCCACTCGAATTATAGTTGAATGTTGTCGTCCGCCCGCTGGCGTCGGTCATGGTCGTGGGGTTCCCATAGGAACTGTAGGAAATGGAAAGTTTGTTCCCATTTTTGTCCTTTACATCCGTGAGCAAATACTCCTGTTGTCCACTCGATGTGGTAAAGGGCGTTTGAAACTCTTCCGTGGTATAGTTGTTGGTTTTCAGGTCATACCCAACGACACTCCCATTGCTCGTGACTGCCGTTAGCGTGTCTGAGGTGAGTCCCGGCGGAGACGCATAGGAACCGTCCGGCTGCGGCCAGAAGATGTGGTCGCTTCCGTCTGTGCTAACCAAATGCGGGAGGTTGTTGACCATGTCTATTTGCGTCTGGTAACCTACTCGCCACCCATTCCCGAAGGGACTGAATGTGTTATAGGCGCTCTGGTTGTACGTTCGGTCGATGGATACCTGCGGACCATATCCGCTCGTTGTAAGATCTGTGTCCTGCAGAACAAAATTTCCAGTTGCCGCATCCGCTGCTCCAACAAAAAGCGGAACCATCGTGGGGGCTTGGCCTTTATCCGGAACATAGGATTGCATGGTTGGCATGAACGCATTGCTGGAGTCAGTCGTTTGTCCGTCCGATGTTACGGCTTCAATACGGAACCAATAGTTCTTGTCTGTTCCGTAATTTGTACCCGTACTACCGTTGGCAACGTAGGCATTCTGATACACCGATGAAGGATCCAAAGCGAGTTCAGCGCCACTTTTGTCGGTATGAAGTAAATACTTGCCTTGCTGAATCTCCGAGGCGGTAGGCCAAATCCCCTGGCCCTTGGTCGTCCAGTGTGTGACATTCCCTACGTTGAACGACTGGTAATTATGCCCATTCCAAATCAAAACGTCATAGCTGCTGGCTCCAGGAACCACGTTCCACCAGAGATTTGCGTACCCGCTGCCATTCGGATCGTCATGTGTGTACATGGCACCCCAGGGCGCATTTGGGGCGGCATAGTTAATCTGAATGTACGGCTGCACCCCTGAACTGGACGAGTTTTCGATGGAAGCAAATTTGTGCCAGTACGTTTGACCGTTTCCTGCCTCACTGAGAAAGAATCCTTCCGGAGGAAAATAGGTAAACGATTTCCCGGCAATCTGGTTCGACCAGTCTTGGGCTAGGCTGGTAATGTTAAACTGTGCCCATTGCCCTTGATACGTGGATGCGGAACTGATGGATGTGCCATTATAACTGGGAATGGTGTTCCAAGTAATGGTGCTTGGATTCCAATTGGCGCTCGTGTTCGCGAATAACCAAGTCGGTTCGGCGGTAGACGAATAGTACGACCAATCGGCATACGCATTAAAATAAGCTGAATTCACGGTCAGGCCCAAGAGGGGCAGATTGTTTCCGGGTGGCAAATGAAAATACGCCCAGTTTGTTCCTGTCGTGGAATCATAGTAACCGGTATGCAGGTCATAATAACCCAATGTAGAGTTCCAAAGACTCGACCCACTGTAGTTGGTGGTGGGATATGCGCTAGATACATACGCGTCGGTGATCTGAGATTGAATGTTAATCGTTGGATCAATGGATACCGGATAGACACGGGAGGGAGCCGCCAGCCACTTCTCATCTACCGAAACCATCAAAACTGTTTTCCCGCCAACCGTTTGAAGTTGATAGGTTACGGCGTTGGACTGTTGCGGGTCTCCGGAGTGGGGATCAACATTAGAATCCTGCATGATACCGGGAGGAATGTTGAATACTGTGTTTCCCACCGTATCCACAAAATCAACCGAACCATCTTTGGCGATTTGTGGCGTGACACCTTTCGTGTTAAGAACAAAAGCAAAAGAATGAAGGCCAGGCACGTACTTGTTCAGTACAATGGTTTCCTTGACGCCAAGACTTGTCACTTCCTCTTTCAAACTCACATCAGGGTATACACCGCTGTACGTGATTGTACTGTGATCGGTGCTTGGAGAAGTGTGTTGAGGGTTCGAGAATACTTGTGAGCCAAGTGCGTTCGTCATGCTTAATGGCGCCAATTGAAAGGAAACTTGATTTCCGTTGTAATTTACGGTCTCCAAATTCGAGCTGTCGGATGCCGCCCCAAACTGTGTCGTAAATCTATTTTGGTTGACTTTGTACCCGCCATTAGAATCTGAAACTAGATCCGTATTAATGGGGTGGAAGTTCCCATCCTCTGTCTGGTAATTGACGGGTGCAAAATATATCTTACTGGTAATCGTCCCATCCGGGTTCCTGTATACGTTGGAATACTCGGTGTCGTACGCTTGCAATTCCGTCGGCTGAGAAGAAGAGCTGGTTGTATCGGCTAAGGCCGCTGGAATCGTTCCAATTAATGGAGAAAGAAGAGAAGTGAATAATGCGGTAATCATGGTATAACTGATTAATCGTATTTTTATCTTGTGAACCAATGTGTGATTTCCCCCTGTTTGGGTGAGAATGCCTTCACCCTTCATCTGTCGATTTGTCTGATTACGTTGGCAAGAATTCATGTCAGTGGTCTCTCGGCAAAGGGACAGACGACAGGAACCAAAGGTAGGAAGCTACTTCACGAAGGTCATCAGATTCCCCCTTCATAGGCAAAAAGATTCCACTTCCAGTCTAATTCGATAGTATGGACAGAAGAGTTAGTTGTCACGGATAAATATATGGAATGAGAGAGCATGTGAGTAATAATAACCATATATAGGAAAAGTTACGTGACGACCGATTTGGTGGTTGGCTCGTTGCACGTGTCATAGAGGATTAACTCGTCATGCAAAGATGTCGAGTAGAGATAAACAAAGTGGGAAATTAGAAATGAGGGGAAAAACCCGATGATGGTGGATATTCTTTATCTACCAAACTTAAAGATAATGAGCTTGTTTGAAAACGAACTCGATAGCCAGATCCAAGTACAACCGTCTGTTCCACCTTTCGTTTGTCCTCATTGCGGCTCTGCAGCCAATCTATACAAACATGGGTCTCGGGAGCAATTGTGTATGGACCTTCCGATTCATGGGAAACGCGTGGGACTCCTTATCCAACGCCAAAGGTACAGGTGCCGCGAATGCAATCAACTCTTCTGGGAGCACCTCGACCATACCATCGACGAGAAACGAAGTTGCACGAAGCGACGGTCATTATTGACAAGTTTCATGTCGTACGAATGGCAAATCAAGCAATGGAAACGGTTCGCAAAGAGCTCTGGGAAGGGCTTTCTGTCAAGGAACGGCGAGGCTTAATGCATGACCGGGTTATCCTGTTGAAGCGCAACCAGGAACTATCGGATATGGAACAAATCACACTTTGTGTGGACAAAGAACCATGCGTCGTTGGGAATGGACTATGAGCTAAAAGAGTATTTGTTTAATATTTGGGAAAGTGAGAGCCGACAGATGGCGGTGCTCAAATATCAGGACTGGAAGACCCGAGTCCCATCGAACTTGGAACATGCTTTTGAACCCTTGTTGAAAGCACTCACAGGCTGGGAAAAGGAGGTCTTTGCCTACTTTGATCACCCGATCACCAATGCCTATACGGAGTCCCTAAATAGCTTGATTCGCGTGATCAATCGACTCGTAAGGGGTTATTCCTTTGAGGCGTTGAGAGCAAAAATTCTGTATACCGAGGGATTAGCGAAAGTTCGAACGTCAAAATATCAAAAGAGGAAATTCACAGCTAGTTACGAATTTACGGAGCATGATTACCAAATGTTACACCAGCTAAGTCTACCTTCACTGGCGTGTGAAGAACCTAGCGAACAACTACTTGGTATCGATATTTCCACCTTGATCGAAAAAGTGGAGAAGGGCGAGTGATATGCCCTTTTCCACCATAAAATCCGAATACCCAACATTATTAACCTTGCAATTTCCTCATCAAATCCAGTGCTCGTTGGTCTGGTTGATTCGCTACATCCGATTGTTTTTCATATTGATTTTGCGCTTGGTCTAGCCCAATCATCGTTTCATTTTCAGTCAAATGTTCCTCATATTTGTTTAACGCTTCACGCATCATTTCAACAGCAGGAACCGTTGCGCCCAATAATTGATAGGCGTACATCGTCATGGCTTTTTTGAAAATTGGACTATCTACCATAGCGATTTGTTCATCCGATACCTCTGGCAAATCAATGGAAACATGTCGCGACTGTTGCATCCGATCTTCCGTAATTTTCGAGAAGAAGAAACTGTTAATCGCACCTGTTTTACCAGAAGTCGGGCGTTTGGCAATCCGCTTCAAATGGTTCAAGTCATCCGACGATATATTCTCAGGAATTCGGAACGAAAGAACATCCCCAGCTTTCAAGTCTGGTTTGCGTGACATGCTTTACACTCCCTCGATGGCTGGCGTCACTCGCTTGGAGAGGACAAGGATCTTCCAGTAAGACTCAACAATCATCCAAATGCTTTCATCTGCCGATTCTTGCCATCGAAGCGGATAAACATGCCTACTGTTCTCGTTGACCGTCGTCAAATAGGGTCGAATAAGTGCCGAACCTCCACCAATTTGAAAGACCAACTCCAAATCAGAGACTTTCTTCCACATTCGTCCAAGATGTTCGTGCTGCGCTTTTGCGCAAGCTGTTAAAAACTCGTCTACAATATCCTTGATGGAAGTCAGCTTCCCATCGACAAGAATATGATTTTTGCGTTCATCTTTCGCTAATAACACATCACGAACTAAATTTCGCCGAGAACGAATGCGATGATGGTATCGTTCATACACTTGCTCGATGATGAGATCGAGATATTCTGATACACCACTATTTAAGCCATCTGAATTGATGTTATCTGGTTCACCACGTTCAATCACCGCAGAATCCGTTGACAACCCGCCAATATCGTTGATGAGGATCGACTTATTCAACAACTCTTCATTTTTAATTCGACCCTGATCATCGGTGACTAGAAACATCATGGCAGCTTGACCTTCACTGGATATACTCACTGTGTCAAATTCAATACGTACCACTTTCTTGCCAATCTCAGGCGTTTGGAGAAACTCCACCTCGTGCACTTTTCCCATTAACCGATCACGGAAAGCTTCTTTTGTGCCTGGCTTCTTGATTTCTTTTAGTGGTAATCCAGTTGATAAGGCATATCGGCATTCAACCACTCCGTTACTGTTGGCTTCACCATGTTTTGCGGCATCTAGTGCCAAGGTCACCAAAAGCATAATGATTGCTTGATCATTAGACGATTTTGCATCACCCGGTTCTGGTTCATGATTATCCGAATATCGCGTGGCCAAATTACCTACTGTATACACCCCACTTTTGACAAGCGACGGGCTAGTTACTCGACAGTGAATCCCTTCATACAAGTTACTTTCCAGAGACACAACACCACGATCGGCTGGTGCTTCTGCAACCACATTGGGAAGAATGATCCCTATCCCAGTTTCGAATATCGCTTTTACACCATCATTGCCAACATCAATGGCCGCTAAGTGAATCGTCATGTTAAAAAATCCCCCTTCTATATTTACGACTACGTTATGTAGACGTAGACGATCTAATATATACAATATAACGTCTACTTTATGTTTACGTTGACGTGATATTTGTTATTATAAATGAATATATACTACATTTCAAGTGATTTTATTTACGTCTACGTCAACGTAACGTAGACAAATATATTTTTTTGTATACATGAAGTAAGCGTTTCATAATCAGCTCAACGAGACATGTAAGCTACCTAGTGATCGTTGGAATCTCACGGTTTTTTGTCGGAAGAAAGTCAAAAGGGGTATTCGGATTTGATAGTTGTAAACAGCAAAACAACTTCCAGTCAATCAATGCGTAGCCTATTCCTATTATGGAATCTATAGAGTGAGGGTGATCAATTCGCTATCTCGACACCTTTTTGCCTCAAGTTATCTAGACAATCGTTTAGATAGGATTGATCGTGTTCAGAATAAATGGGGTGGGAAGATGCAAAATGCCTTTTGTCAATGGTGATGGAAGGCATCTTTTTCCCTCGATAATTGGGATCCCACCATAAAGGATTTACATGATAACCGCGCTTTCTCATTTCTTGCATCACGAGCAGGTGATACTGGAATAGATGCTCTATGGGGTGTTGGAATACATAGTTCACAGTCGCGTGCGATTTCATCCACCCTCCTCCGCGAAGCGCACAGCATTCACGATGCTGGCCTAAAAGTTGCGGACGCGGCAACTTTTCAATCAAATTTTGATGCCAAAGCCTCAATGTCTCTCCTCCACTCACACATTAAATTTAAGCGATAGAGTAGGCCAAACTCTTTCGATCTCACCTACTCTATCAATACCTAACGCGACCACTCCCCATGCCTAATAAATGCAGGGGGAGTGATCACAGATGCCTGAGGCACGTGCTCCGACGCTATCGAGGCAGTTTATCGTCTTGACAGTATTGTGCCGTTTTGACGTTAAAAATATGGTACATTTAGATTACCGCAATATTTGAATAAAGTCCTGATCGTCTATTCTCCTTATACCAAATCCCGGCCAGAACTCTCGTTCGTGACCACTCCCCATGCCTAAAGGCAGGGGCTTCTCAGAACACGCATGACGCAACCGCCTACGTTACGTTCTGAAGGCTCAGTCCAAGCCAAGTTGAAACACTAGGCTAACGCACGTTTCAAAATGTTTTGTGCCGCGTTTATGTCCCGATCCTGAACATAGCCACAATGATCGCATCTGTGTACACGCTCAGACAGTTTCTTAGGGACGATTTCCCCGCAATTTGAGCAGAGTTGACTAGTGTTTTTGGGATCGACCAGCACGACACGACGACCAGCTTCTTCCGCTTTGTACGTGGTGTATTGTACGAGTTGATTCCAAGACGCATCAACGATGCTTTTGGCAAGGTGGTGATTTTTCACCATTCCTTGCACGTTCAAATTTTCAAAAGCAATGAGTCCATAGCCACGGACTAGTTTTCGAGATACTTTGTGCGCATAGTCCCTACGTTGATTTGCGATATGCTCATGCAATCTCGCCAGTTCTCTGATGGCTTTGCGGCGACGAGAAGATCCCTTCTTTTTACGTGATACTGACCGTTGTTTTCTGTGCAATTTCCATTCGGATTCACGTAGGAATTTCGGGTGTTCGTAAAAATCCCCATCAGACGTAATGGCAAGATGCTTGACACCAAGGTCGATCCCAACGGTGGCATTCGACTCTGGCAAGGTATTCGGCTCCACATCGCATGACAGACTAGCGTAATACTTGCCGTTTTTCACAATGACAGTACAGGTTTTGATTTTTCCTTGTGGTAGGCGATGAAGTTTTATTTTCACTTCGCCAATCTTTGAGAGTGCTAATTGATGACCATTGATCGCATAGCCGCCCTGTGGATACGTGAAAGATTCATATCGTCCTGCTGATTTGAATCGTGGATACCCAGGTGTTTCACCTGCCTTCACACGACGAAAGAAGGCTTGAAAGGCTTTGTCAAGCCGTTTTGCCACGTCCTGCAATACTTGCGAGTGAACTTGCTTCAATGCTGGAATGTACTTTTTGCGCTCATTCAGCGTATTTGCCTGATCATAGTAGTTCAGTGTGGTCTTATCTGTTTCGTAGGCAAACCGCCGTTCATCAAGCAAACGATTGTAGAGCAGGCGACAGCGTTCTAAGGTGAACTGAATTTTCTCTGCTTGCTCTTTCGTGGGGTAGAGTCTGTACTTGTACGCTTTTCGCATGATCGATCTCACCTCGATTTCTGCTCTTCGATATACTTCTTGATCACGTCCAGTTGAACAGTGCCTACCGTAGCGACAAAATAGGAATTCGTCCACAGTGAAGGCAAGCGACTTTTTAGGGATTTGAATTCATCACGAAGAACTTTGGAAGTGTATCCCTTGAGTTGTTTAACGACTTTGTGAATCCCGTATTGCGGATCGCACTTGATGAGAAGATGAACATGATCAGGCATGATTTCCATTTCAACGATTTCAGCCTGAATGTACGTTGCCTTTTCCGAAAGCAACGCCTTTAACCTTTCGTCAATGGGTTCAACAAGCACTTTACGGCGATATTTTGGACAAAAGACAACATGGTATTTACAATCAAACGTGACATTGTGGTTTGAATCAACATCTCTACTCATGACGAATCACCACAAATAGTATAGCGCAAAACATTAGATACAACAACGTTATCTATTGTTTGTTTGGAGGAAAAAGAAAAGATTCGCCTGACGGCGAGCGCCTTATATCCCCATAGATGAATCAAGGGGTTTTACGGCGCTTTTGATAATCTCGACATGTTTCGCGAACCATAATACTACACCATAATACTACACCATAATACTACACCATAATACTACACCATATAAGTACACCGTATAAGTACACCGTATAAGTACACTGTATAAGTACACTGTATAAGTACACTGTATAAGTACACTGTATAAGTACACTGTATAAGTACACTGTATAAGTACACTGTATAAGTACACTGTATAAGTACACTGTATAAGTACACTGTATAAGTACACTGTATAAGTACACTGTATAAGTACACTGTATAAGTACACTGTATAAGTACACTGTATAAGTACACTGTATAAGTACACTGTATAAGTACACTGTATAAGTACACTGTATAAGTACA
>NZ_JALBUF010000018.1 GCF_022606465.1 Sulfoacidibacillus ferrooxidans | reverse complement strand
ATAAGTACACTGTATAAGTACACTGTATAAGTACACTGTATAAGTACACTGTATAAGTACACTGTATAAGTACACTGTATAAGTACACTGTATAAGTACACTGTATAAGTACACTGTATAAGTACACTGTATAAGTACACTGTATAAGTACACTGTATAAGTACACTGTATAAGTACACTGTATAAGTACACCGTATAAGTACACCGTATAAGTACACCGTATAAGTACACCGTATAAGTACACTATTCAAAAAATATAATACAATTTAAACGTTGCAATCATATTATTAACATGCTATTTTAGTCATAGATCAAACACATGTGCGGATTAGACACAACAAAACCCTGCAGGTGCGTTACCACCATACAGGGCCGTCTATACTCAACTATCAAACTAGTCGAGCTACGTTTTTGTTGTAACCGATAATCGGTATAGGTCAATTGTACCCTACTACGGATTATTGGACAACAATCAAAAAACGGCAGCACTCGACACTACAGTTGAGCAAAGCCGTTTTTTGTTGAAGTTTTTTTCTAACATGTGCTATCATTTTAGAAAAAGAAAAATGCAAACTCCTAAAAAAAATAGAACCATCTGTTTGAGCCCAGACGGTCCTAACGTGTAGAAACTATTTAACATACAAAACATTCACTGGCACACTGGCAATTAAATTTACATTCTAATTTTAGCAAAAAAAAATCATGTCTGCAACCCCTATTTTGAGTTTGTCTAAAACTCATATACGCTGCTGCAGAACTAATTTTTAAATCCCTAAAAAGTCAATCATAACTAAGAGATTTGTTTAATGGATCGGTACATATAGAAATTTATTTTGCTTCAAAAACGCTCAATCTCTGTTATTTTTTTGTGTTAAATTATTGTTTGTGAGTAATATTTTTCAATTTTATAGGCGGAGGTAACGATATGACCGATGAATTTATAGTCCGTTTGGGCGAATCCAAACAAGACAAGCTGAACAAGGAATTTTCGATGTTGCACGACGAGACGTCCTTTGAGATTATGCGCAAAGTCGGCTCTGAAGGTTTTGCTATGTATTACACGCTAAATAGTTATACCCGCGGTAACTCTGGAGTGATGGCCTTCCCCAAAAATGATACTTTGGCTCGAAAATTAAACGTTAATGAGCGGACGGTCCGACGTTGGAAGAGCGTATTGATCCAAGAAAATATATTGCGTGTCATACCTTGTCATCTTGACAACGGAACACAAACGTCAAATGTAATCCTATTAAATGCTGCTTACCCAGAAATACCCGATGATTGGTTTACATATGGAGCAGAAGGATTTGTTCACTCTAAGGGTTGTTTACCGAAACCGAAAAAATCGAATTCGGACATAATCATGCGAAAAATCCGCGTCAAACATGGGCGGACAAATTTGTCCGGGTATCAAAACATGGGCGGACAAAACTGTCCGGGTATCAAAATGAGGGCGGACAAAACTGCCCGGGAGAGGGGGACAAAACTGTCCGCCTCCCCCCCCTCCGAGATCGCAGACGGGGCAAGGGCTGACGGAACTTTTTTTGAGGGTGAACCATACGTAGTTGAACCATACAAAAAGATAGATATATATGACGCGCGTGAAGAAAATAGTTTTAAAAAACCAACTAATTCAGGCAACGATAACAACACGCTTGGACAATCATGCCCAGCACCTCTTATACAGTCTCCTGATTTAGTCCGTATCCTGAACGTGTATACAGAGCATCACTTTCGTCCTGCATTAACCTTCGTCACACAAGATCAATTGTCTGCCTTATTAGCAGAGGCGGGTGTAGACCTCTTGCAAGAAGCCATGGAGATAGCCATACAGTACAACGCATGCAACTTGCGCTACGTTGAGACCGTAGTTGACTCTCTCAAGAGACGAGCGGATGAAGCCGTGACACCTGCTCTTGTACAAGTTCAGGATGCCCAACGTGCGTCATCTTATACACAAAAACCATCGTCTAAACCAAATTATTCCCGTTCGTCCTATGCCAAGCGAGGTTTGACCATCGCCGAAGCGAGAGAAGCAGGTCAACAGACTGTATGTGTTCAACCAGATAAATATGCAGAGATGAACGCGACATTACAGAGGATCCAGTCGCAGGATCACGTTTCTCCGTCTGTGGAGGAATCCGACAACAGTAATACAGCGTGTCTACAAGAGCCTTGTGCAGTCCAAACAGCAACACCTTGGGGAGACATGCAGATCATTGACGAAAATCAATCTAGTGAACACGTAGAAGAGTTCAACAAGGCGCTGATAGACAAAACATCAAACAAGACGGTAGAAACACCTGTAGAGGCAATTCATGGCGATTTTGAGGTATCTGAAGATGGACGAACAGTTGCAGAGATCAGGCAACAAGAGATTCGGGATTTTTTTCGTACGATGCAAGCGAAAAAAACAGTGGACAAGCCCATGCACATGCTCGATGCGGATCAAGAGCCAGCGCCAGCAACACAACAAGGCAAGTACGCTCGGTTTTATCGAATGCGCCGTAAAACCCCTTGCTTTAGCTATGGGGATATAAGGCGCTCGCCGTCAGGCGCTACGGTGGGCACTGTTCAACTGGACGTGATCAAGAAGTATATCGAAGAGCAGAAATCGAGGTGAGATCGATCATGCGAAAAGCGTACAAATACAGACTCTATCTTACGAAAGCGCAAGAAGAGAACATCCAGTTCACCTTAGAACGATGTCGCTTGCTCTACAATCGTTTGCTTGACGAACGGCGTTTTGCCTATGAAACGGACAAGACTACGCTGAACTACTATGATCAGGCAAATACGCTGAATGAGCGCAAAAAGTACATTCCAGCATTGAAGCAAGTTCACTCGCAAGTATTGCAGGACGTGGCAAAACGGCTTGACAAAGCCTTTCAAGCCTTCTTTCGTCGTGTGAAGGCAGGTGAAACACCTGGGTATCCACGATTCAAATCAGCAGGACGATATGACTCTTTCACGTATCCACAGGGCGGCTATGCGATCAATGGTCATCAATTAACACTCTCAAAGATTGGCGAAGTGAAAATAAAACTTCATCGCCTACCACAAGGAAAAATCAAAACCTGTACTGTCATGGTGAAAAACGGTAAGTATTACGCTAGTCTGTCATGCGATGTGGAGCCGAATACCTTGCCAGAGTCGAATGCCACCGTTGGGATCGACCTTGGTGTCAAGCATCTTGCCATTACGTCTGATGGGGATTTTTACGAACACCCGAAATTCCTACGTGAATCCGAATGGAAATTGCACAGAAAACAACGGTCAGTATCACGTAAAAAGAAGGGATCTTCTCGTCGCCGCAAAGCCATCAGAGAACTGGCGAGATTGCATGAGCATATCGCAAATCAACGTAGGGACTATGCGCACAAAGTATCTCGAAAATTGGTCAACGGATATGGACTCATTGCTTTTGAACATCTGAACGTGCAAGGAATGGTGAAAAATCACCACCTTGCTAAAAGCATCGTTGATGCGTCTTGGCATCAACTCGTACAGTACACCACGTACAAAGCGGAAGAAGCTGGTCGTCGTGTCGTACTTGTCGATCCCAAAAACACAAGTCAACTCTGCTCGAATTGCGGGGAAATCGTCCCTAAGAAACTGTCTGAGCGTGTACACAGGTGCAATTATTGTGGCTATGTTCAAGATCGGGACGTAAACGCGGCACAAAACATCTTGAAACGTGCGTTAGCCTAGTATTTTGACTTGGCTTGGACTGAGCCTTCAGAACGTAACGTAGGCGGTTGCGTCATGCGTGTTCTGAGAAGCCCCTGCCTTTAGGCATGGGGAGTGGTCACTCTCTGTACACTATTTTAGTGTACTAGTAAAATAGAGATGAGGTGATAGTTTATGGGCAAAATAATTAGTTTTGGTCTTCAAAAAGGTGGTGTAGGGAAGTCTACAACTACCGGGTTAACGTCTCATATTTTGAGCGAGATGGGGTATAAAGTATTAAGTGTAGATTTTGACTCTCAGGGTAATTTGACACAGTTGTTAACACGCCGTTCTCCTTACGATTTTGTACATAAAACATCGCTTGAGGCGTGCAAAGAGGGTAATCCTAAACCGTACATTCATAAAATAACAGATAATCTACATTTATTACCTGCGGAGGATTTTCTGTCGCAATTTGATAAATGGATCTATACACAGGTGCCTGAAACGAAACAAATGACAGTTTTGAAAAGTACACTTGATGTAGTAAGAGATGAGTATGATTATATTTTTATTGATCTTCCTCCAAACCTCGGTGGACTTACCCTTAATGGTGTATGCGCTAGTGATTTTGCAATTGTAATTATGCAAAGTGAACCATTTGCATATGATGCATTAGAACGATACTTAGAAATCGTTCAGGCTATTCAAAATAAGGTAAATCATAATTTGCGTTTAGCTGGTATATTAGTGAGTTTACTTGATGCTCGTACAAACATCGGGACTTATATAATGGAAAGAGTAAAAGAAGAGTACAGTGACTTCGTATTTGAAACAGTCATTCGTAGAAAAAGTCGAGTTATAGAATTTAGTGTTGAAGGTGTTCAATCAAAAAGCAGGTCAGATCGTGATGCTCTTCAACAATACAAGAATTTTTGTGAGGAGTTGATTAAACGTGTCAACAATTGATAAACGCAAACGGTTTGATAGTTTAATGCCGATTAGAACAGAAGTGCCCCCACATAAATCTGAAGTGATAGAAGGATTGATGGGTGGAAGCATAGCTCCTTCTAATGAAGTAATAAATAAAGCAGATAAGAAACCCATGATTGAAATAGAAGATAGTAATATTGAAACATCACTAAATAAGTCCGTTTCAATAGAAGTAATACCTAATGTTGAAAAACCAGGAATAGAGATTTTAGAAGCTATCGAAGAATTTGAACGAACTCGTCTAGAAAAAGTAAAGTATGATGAGCTATATAGCAAACACACTTTTGTGATAAAAAGGGAGCTGCTTAAACGGCTAGAACTTGTAGCAGAGAAACATTCGCGTGGGTTTAAAACAAAATTCATAAACGATTTATTAGAAGTTGGATTGAGCCAATTGGAGAAAAAGGATTAAATATTTTGTGTAAATTCATTTTCACGAGTGTGCCGGTAGTTGTCTGTCACGACCACCTCCATCCAGAATATCCCTGTGTAGCAACAGGGTAAGGCTGTCAATGTATTTACTCCAGCTTGACAGCCCAATCGATTCACCTACCAGACTTGCGTGGCGGTGGATTGCACATGCATAGGGAATCCATCCTAGCTACACTGGTACTAGGCTTACTTGCTCAAATCAAGTGGAGGATGTAATGTCCCAGAGAGGTACCGGGACATTTGACTGACATGATTCACGAACCAATAATATGCCCAACCAAAGAACGCACAAAGCTGTGCATCGTTAAATCACTAGCGGGTTCACTGTACCCTCCATAGGCTGCGGCTTCTTGGTTAGACATCAAAAATGCTGCGGCTGTGTAGTTGCGCTCCAATAACAGCTTTTTGCAGAACAATTCATACCGTTTTGCGTAGGATGTGTCCCTAAACTCATTAAATACTTTGAAATGCGGTTCTGCAACTCGCACGGGCACGGTAGACTTCAATGATTCTTCTAAAACCATCAGATAACCCAACCATGGCGAAGGAGCAGAATCACCGAACGCACCTTCGCGGTAGGCGGTTAGAATGTCTAATGAACTACCCATAGCTTCTTCGGTGCGGTTGTTGAAATTATTACCGAATGAGCCGACTTGTGATTTCAATTCAATGGCTGCGATTAGGCGTTTTCCTCCAGAGGGTTGCTTACGGATGACGACCAAATCCCATTGCTTCGAAGGTCGGTAAAATCCCGGCAGTTCCAGTTTGCCTGATGTGAATATTTCCTCATCCAAGACCCCATTTTGCGTAAGTATCCATCGTAGGACTTTGAGAAAACCATTGAGTTGCTTTCCACCTGTGACAGAGCCTCGCGTGCCTTGATTTTGCACGTTCCCCTCGCTGTTTTTATCCCGCTGCGACGTACGAGTAGTCCAGAAAAATGAAATGGCTTCGTTGGTTCGGTGCTCTAATTCTTCTTTTGATGGAATAAAGATGTCCAATGCTATCCCCCTCAAACGACGGTTTTTCGTATGACTTGTAAATCCGAAGCTGTCAATCCATATGTCTCCGAGACGACTCGATCCAGTCCTTCTCTATCTGCAATCAAATCAGGATTTCTAAGCGTGCGAAGTTGCGCATCGGTTATTGATTTAAGAGCAGGAAGATGTATACGGCGCAGGTATTGGGCTTGATACCTCAAAAAATCGCCACGCATCTTAACTGCATAAGACCAGATAAAAAACCTAACCACTGATGAAAGTAGGACGGCACGCAGGGCATCAATGTCCCATGCACCCGGCAAAACATAGTACAAATTGTGATGCGGGTAAAAATGCCCATCATCTTTCACGATGTGGTTATCTGCTTTTACGTCAGGTATCAGAAGCTTCGGCGTTCCAACAAGTTCTGGATAAATTCGATCTATCGTTCTGTACCATTTTTTCTCTGATTTCTTTGCCACGTTTCGTCCTCTTACAATTTCTCCATGTATATCAAAGTACCTCTTCAATTTTGGATACTCGCCTAAATCAATGAGGGAGCCGTCGGACAAGAAAGGGTTGATAACGTAATTGCCACCCCATCGTATCTCTCCACTAGTAATGTCGCGTGTAGTCACAATAGGAACAAGTAATTCTAACTCAATGTCGAGTTTTTGTGCTTCAGGATTAACGATATATACTCGGTCGGCACCTGTTGCTACACCAATACCTATTTTTATGCCGTGTGTGTCATCCTCGATTAGAGGATGAGCTTCTTCCATTTTTCGCAAGACCCGATGATGGTCAGATGATTCAAGAATCCAGGGCGCATCGCCAGTCACCCAGTGTTGGAATTGATGAGATGCAATTTCATCGTTGTTGGACGGTTTTTCACCATTAAGCAAAATTCTTCGAGCCTTGTCACAGGAACCTTCATCAACTTTTTCCATAGAAAGTACATGAACTGATTCATCACTATCAGTATCGGAAATTACAAAAATAGCGGGATAAGCTGATACGTCGTCTGCGAAGGGGCTTGTCTTGTGTACATCAATGATGTATTTGAGTTGATAATTCGAGACAATAAACTCTCTCAGACGTTTCCCATAACGGTTCCGCATAAAGCGGTCGGCACAAATAAACGATAGTGCTCCGTTCGCATTTAGAAGTTCTAAGCTGTGCTGAATGAATGGAACATACAAGTCTGCTCGATCATAAATAGTTGAATACAGTGACCTATAGAGGCTCATTTTCTCATCTGGGATGAGTTCTTGCCGGACATATGGAGGATTTCCAATTACATATTCAAACCTAGAATGCTCACAATCATCGTGAAACAATAAGTCCCTGTTCCAGAGTAAAAAGTCCTCACATATCAGCCATTTATCTAGTAATTGAGTAATCTCCATCAGTGACAGACCATGATTCATCATAACGGTGGTTAGATTTATTCTGCACATTCTTTGAGCGTCAGGATTTATTTCAATTCCGCGAACGCAAGAAGACAAGGCTATAGAAGCTCCTTCAATGCTTCCGGTGTGCAATTTGTAAGATGATAGTAGTCTTGATACAGCTTGAACTAAAAAGGCTCCGTCTCCTGCGGAAGGGTCGAGAAGACGTTGAATGTGAAGTGGTTTGTGAGGCGTATATCCAACAAGATCGAGTATCAAATTTACTACTTCGGGATTGGTGTAAACGGCTCCGTGAAGTTTTTGAAAAATAGGGTCTTGAGTATTGAGCAACTGGTGTGGCCTCCCGATAAATACCGACAAATTTATCTCTTAAAGAATTGTACCATGCCCACTTGATGGTGTGTCCGAGTAAAAACGAGAAATTGATTTTGCGTATTATTATCTGAATTTATGCTAGAATAGCGATAGTGGGAGGGACAAGCAAAGAACGGTGCGGTAGAGAAACCAATTCCGAAGCTACGTGAAGCTCGAATCGCGGCCAAATTGACTCAGGATGAATTGGCGGAAAAGGGTGGAGTCACGTGGAGAATTATTTAAAATTTGGAAATAGGTAAAATTCTTCCGAATATCTATCTGCTGTTTATTCTCGCTGTATTACTTGGTATAGCATGGTATGAGCTATATACCGAGGGAAAGGGGGAACCAACAAATGGACAAGCAGACTGAGCGATATTGGGGTCATCTGTTGTTTGGAACGGTTGCAGCTCTTTCTTTGTACACTGCCATCAAGGAAGATAACCCGACAGCATTATTAGGAACTCTTGCCGGGATTGCAGGGCACGTACTGGTCGAAAAAGCAAACAACCAAGACAATGCTTGGGCATAAGCAAAGTATTGACCGTCTAAAATCAACTATTGTTATCAGTTTAATAATTCCTTTACGTCTAACTGCAAATAACTAAGCCATCCGAATGGGGGCGATGACCACACATCTGACAATACCCTGTTGCTGTATAATCGCCATGACCGTCTATCCCCCTGTAGCTTCGACCACGTGTGGTGTTTTCTTTCGACACTGTGAACATTTCACTTAATGGATAAGCATAGTGTGAACATTACTCACATATTTTTATTATATATTTATACAAATTAGTGTTATTTTGTGCTGTTTCTAATCTGTGAAAAATTCATTCCTTTCTTTACCTTTGAGAATAAATCGCTCCATGCAATTTCTTTAGATGAATAGGCAATTACTGAATACCCGCCGTCTGGGGGATAGGCTTTAGCAGGAAACATAATTCGAAACTCTCCATCTTGCTGTTGTTGGATAGACACACCAGCCTTTGCGCATCTCAATTCAACTTCTTCGTCTTTCATAATCACCATCCATCCCTTCTTTATATTTTTAATTAATACAAATTTAAACCTATCGTATATACTAGCTCTACAGATTCCACAACCCAACGAACCTCTCTCCCCATAGTACCACCTAGCGACATTCAAAACAATTGTTACTTACACAAATATTTTTAAATATTCTTTCTATACGGTGAAGAACAACGGATTGAAACCGCTGACCCACGCTCTGCTAGCTCTACCGTTGAGCTAATGCCGCCATCCCTTTATGATATTTATTTTTGAGGACAATTTAACCGAAAGCTCATGCTACCATTTTGATTCTACCACTATCCTGAACACTATGAATATCTCCATTATTTAGCTCGTCTCACCAAATAAACTCCCCTTACGACTTTTTATAGTGAACCCAAGAATACGGACACCCCATGAGAGGACAGTTGGGGTACACTACATTCCTTTACTTAATTAAGAATTCCTTATTATAAATGTTACTGCTATAATAAAGAGTATACAGTCACCATTGTAACATTGACAAAATTTTATAAATATTGTACATAAAATACGAAGAATTCGATTTCTATAAACAGAGGTGAAATACTATGGAAGTTCACTTTAGAAGTGTACGTAGGAAACGTATTGGTTCAAAGTTTAAAACACTGTGGACAAAGTCTAAGGCTAATCGTTTAAAATCACTAAATAAGGAAATTTTAGAAGCAGTAAAAAAACTCCAACGTGCCTATTACGGATACGATCCGGTTGTATCAACATTTAATAATACACAGCTTATTTCTAACATTGACCTTATATGCAGGGCTTTTTCAATATCGCTAACTAGACCGAACAATAAAGATTACATTCTCTCAAAGCTTTCTGGAGCCAGTTATGGAATTTACCCGAATGATCGGAAGGTAATTTTCATAGAAAAGAATTTGCATATTGGGAATGAAGTTAGTTACTGGGATAATAAAGGCCATTCAAGTTTCTATTTTTGTTCCTATAGGAGCTCTCCATATTTGCTGATACGTCATAAGCACGGAATGAGCGTCATGAACGCTACGGAAGAAGTTCTGGAATCGATACAAAAAATGTACATTGAGGAATTAGGTTTTCATCTTGTTAAGGATAAAGTATCCATTTTAGTGAAAGATGATCGTGCATATTACAAAGTTGAAGTGGATGCCGAGTTTACAAATCCTAAATGGGATGACTTATCTGTCGATGAACAGGCTTGGTTTAATGACCAATGGGAACACCTTAACAGCTTCGATGGAGGGTTAGATGATAACTCTCCGATGTTTTTCGGAAATGATCGTCCTTATACCGCATATAAACACATACGTCGACTGTTCAAACGAACAACAAAAGAACTATTTGTTATTGACCCTTATATCAACGAGGATGTATTTTCAATGTTTGAAATCATCCCCGCTTCTGTGATGATTAGGCTTATCACTTCAAACTATCAAGGTGACAGTTTAGTAATAGCAAAGCGATTTCGAAGGGAACGCGGAAATTTTGATTTTCGAAAGTCTAGAAAATTACATGACCGATATCTGTTTTGTGATAATCATTGTTATTTATTTGGATCTTCTTTAAACAATTTTGGCTCACTTCCGACAACAATTGTTCCAATTCACGATAAGGAACTAGGAGATTCGGTTATGGAGTATTTCGATTCCATGTGGAACGAATGTTCGGAAATAAAGTAAACTCGATACAAGGGTTAAAAACATGGACATACTAAATTGATTTCACAAAGTCGCGACACTTCCAGATTGGTATCAATGACGAAATTTATATGAAATTACATAAAGGCTTTCAGATATACCTGAAACAACATCCTCGTTTTATGGCAACTCAGGTAAACCAAGCTCTTTTAAAAATTGATTATGCTTGGCCTTTGCCTTAATAATAGCATCCTCAATGTCATCCAAATTCTTTTTCACATCTGCAAGGTTGACGATTTCCTCTTCTGCAGCCGTGCTCACATATCGTGATATATTCAGATTATAGTCGTTCTTCTTGATTTCTTCCATGGAGACGCGGCGAGAATACTTTTTGTCATCTTCTTTTCGATATTGATATGTGTCGACTATTTTATCGATATGTTCCGGCAAAAGAACATTTTGCCGTTTACCCCTGTCATAGTACTCACTTGCGTTGATAAACAGCACGTCATCAAATTTTTTGCACTTCTTAAGCACAAGAATACAAACCGGAATACCTGTTGAGAAAAACAGGTTAGCCGGTAAACCAATAATCGTATCAATATTCCCATCCTTCAGTAGCTTTGTTCTGATTTTCTCCTCCGCTCCACCACGGAACAGAACACCATGAGGCAAGATGATTGCCATTGTTCCCTCATCACTTAAGAAGTGAAATCCATGAAGTAAAAATGCAAAGTCGGCCGCTGATTTAGGTGCAAGGCCATAGCTTTTAAAGCGGAAATCCTCTGACAGAGTGTCATTAGGCTCCCAACGGTAGCTGAAAGGTGGATTGGCTACTACTGCATCACATTCCAACTTTTTTGCCGGGTTCATTTCATTAAGAATATCCCAATCATTTAGCAGTGAATCCCCGTGGAAAATTTTAAACTCAGAATCTTTAAGCCCATGTAAAAGCATATTCATCCGAGCAAGGTTATACGTTGTGATATTCTTTTCCTGTCCATATATCTGACCGATACTATTAGCACCGAGCTGCTTTCTAACATTAATTAGAAGCGAGCCGGAGCCACACGCAAAGTCCAGCACGTTTTTGAGATGTTTCTTTTTGCCTGAGCTAGGGTCTTGGCTGTCAAGAGTTACTATGCGAGAAAGGATGGTTGAAATTTGCTGGGGCGTATAAAACTCACCTGCCTTTTTACCTGAACCAGCTGCAAATTGCCCTATCAAGTATTCATAGGCATCGCCTAAAATATCACTTTCATTGGGGAACTCCGATAATCCTTCTGCAACAGCAGTTATTATTGAACAAAGCGTTGCATTCCGTAATTCATAATTTTTTCCAAGTTTATCAGAGTCAAGGTTAACCTCTGAGAATAATCCGCGAAACGTGCTATCAAAGGATTCATTTTCTATAAATTTGAAACCTGATTGCAAGTTTTTCAGAAGATACTTGTTTTGTGTACGAGCCAATTCATATATATTACTCCAGAGATAGTGTGGCTTAATTACAAAATGAACCTTACGGCGCATTTGCTTTTCAAACGTAGCCACTTGGTCTAAATTGTGAATATACCAAACAACAAGAGGGGTCAACTTTTTACTTTCCAGCAATGCCTCATGTTCTTCGATTACAGTCTTTTTTACCTTGATCTCTAATTGCTGTTTATTAAAGTAGTTTGTTATTTGTTCTTTCAATGCGTTAATAGCATCATATTGATTAACTGAAACGGCGATTTGTTTTATTTCCTCTTCACATTGTAAATAATCACTTCCAAGCTCTTTTTTTACGGCTTCCTCATAATTATCGGAGAGATAGCGCAAGAAGAGAAAGGACAACATATAATCACGGAAGTCATCCGCATTCATAGCACCACGCAGTTTATCGGCGATACCCCATAAGGTTGCACCTAGTTGCTTTTGTTGTAAATCATTCATCATTTTTCCTCGTTTCTTAGTTGAATAAATCAGGATTAAACCTATATAAATTCATATAACGATCTAAAATAACTTTAAAGGCATCTTTATTATCCTCAACCATTTCTCTTGGTTCAAATAAAGAATAATTACTATGGCTTAATACATTCAAATACCTTGCATACACAACATCATCTGGGTCGTCATCCTCACTCTTAATACATTCGCCAAAATATTCATATCCATGAAACGATGCCGCTTTTTCAAGAATATTACGTAACATATTAAAATGATATGTGTATAGCTTCCCGGTTTTCACCGCATCTTTCAATTCTTTAATCAATGCAACATGATTGAAAAATGGCGTATCACCAGTGTCTTGAATTGTATACTCGCCAGTCACCTTGTTTTTTGATAAAAAGTAGTCTTTACCCTTTGTTTTTTTCAACTCATTAAACATTACATTAAAAAACAACGCATGGTGAGAGGAAATAACAACTTTTAAATCTTCTTTCTCTTTCAGTAAATGAACCAAATCGCCTGCAACGGCAATTACATTGTTATCGTCTAA
Organism: Sulfoacidibacillus ferrooxidans; assembly: GCF_022606465.1. Taxonomy (NCBI): domain Bacteria; kingdom Bacillati; phylum Bacillota; class Bacilli; order Caryophanales; family Alicyclobacillaceae; genus Sulfoacidibacillus; species Sulfoacidibacillus ferrooxidans. Next base: position 22,879 of record NZ_JALBUF010000018.1, on the reverse strand, counting down.
AGATGAGATTGGATCATCAATATAGATGTACTTAACCCAACCATATGACTCTTCTTTGTCAACTACAAGTTCAATAATCGCTAGAAAGAAGCACCAAACAAAAATGGTTTCTTCTCCACGAGAAACTTTAATATAATCCATTCTTTCAGGTGCATTATCGTTTCGCACATCTCTGGAAAAGTGTACAAACCAATCATCATAATTAATATGAAATTCAAAATCTGCATATCGCCTTAAAAACCTTCGGATGCGGTCTTCCATTGCAAGCTCTCGTAAGCCATTAAAGAACTTTGAATTTCTGTTTAAAAACAATCGCCTTTCGGTATCGCCCATTAAATCGTTATCCCAAGTGAATAGATCTTCCGTAAAAGCGTTATAGTACAATGTGTCGGTCGTTTTTTCTTCGTTATCGGGAATAGGTTGTTGTCCTAAGTTTTTGAAAGCGCCGGAAAGTCTTGTTTTTCCTGTACCGTTATAAGCGAAGAGAAGTATATATTCCTTTCTATCCAAGATACTTCTAAAATGGGCTGCTAATGCATCCAAATTAGAAAAATAAGATGTAGTAGCTTGAGGACTCATTCGGTCACCTCCTCAATAGTAGGAAAGAGCCCCTGTAACAAGCCTTTTTTGTATGCTTTGAGAGCCTTAAGTTTTTCATTTTCTACAACGATAAGGTCATCGATGGATGAGAGACAGTCGGCAATTCTTTGTTGTTCTGGTAGCTCTGGAACAGTTATCGGAAAAGCTTTAAGTGAACTCCCAGATAGCTCCTTAAAAGTATTTCCCGCACCAATATCATTTAGCTTGCTTTTCTTTATTTCGAGACTAAAAAAGATAAAGTCAGTATTATACCCTAGTAGTGGAATAAGACCATGACACCCCTGATTGATTGCCATAGGTTTTTTATTGATGGACAACAATCCAATCGGTGCTCGCGTTGATACGATAACAGAATCAACAGGAAGTAGTTCTGACGAACAATTTGATAACCCTTCATCTGTAAGGGTACGAACCGTATTTGTTATATATTTGTTATACCCCTTACCCATTTCCGCAGGTGTAACCCACTGAATATTACCGCCCCAAAATTCAGGCACTGATGTGCTTGGCGTACCACCTTGGGTTACTCGACAGAGACTTGAAAGGGGCTTCTTTTCCCACTCCCCCGCATCCCGAAACCTAGGAAATCTCCATTCCGGAATATTTTGTCCTTTTTGTGGATATAACTTCTGCAATAAGCCTTTTTTGTGCGCTTTGAGAGCCTCAAGTTTTTTATTTTCTGCAGCGATAAGGTCATCAAGGGAGGACAGACAATTAGCGATTTTTTGTTGTTCTGGTACTGCTGGGAATGGAATCACTATGTTGCTCATCACGCCATTCATAAGCTTTGGATTACCGACGTATGATACATATTTTTTTGCAACACTATTGATTAGTTCGGCAACGCATAGATTGGCGTACCCACTCTCATTTATAAGTACACCGCAAACATTTGTACAATAGAACTTCCCTTCTCGGTAGTTGACATCCCCTGCATTTGCACCGTCAGTTGTCCAAGTAATCGCATCTTCATAAAGATAATTAGAGTAATATCCAGCTAGCCCACCGTTCTTAGTTTGCGATGAAAATACTGGATATGGTGATTCAATTGTTTGCACATCTTCAACCAAGGTCATCGAGAGCACTTCCCCGCGAGTGACCTTAAAAACTTCACTAACTGCTTTCTCTTCCCACTCCCCCGCATTAAGAAACTCTGGAAATCTGAATTTCGGCACTAGAAATGTTTTATTTTTCTTATTCATACGCATTCAGCCCCATAATCACACGCCCGCTTGCAAGCTTTTTAAGCAACGGAATTAAATCGTCCATCAATTCCAGTTCTTTCTTTGTTCGGTCTCTCCAGCCAAGCTCTAGCGACTCTAGTAAATCGCTTAATTTTTCACCGTCAAAAATCATACGCCCTATAATTTCATTTACAAAGGTTTGCAACGCTGCAGAGTCAACGCCATGTTTATTTGCAATTGCCGTCATTTGTTTGGATACTTTTTCCTCCCTGAATTTATGGTATCCGGCCTTTATTTCCTTTTCATCCAATCCCTTTCCGGCTTCCAGTGAGCTGATATAAGCAATAATATCTTCACGCTCTTCCAGCATATTTGAATTGGAACTAAGTAAACTAATGAGCTGATCACGGCTCATTTTTTCTTTTTTCGGTACATTCTGTTGTGTATATTTGGAAATCAACGACATGATGTAGTCGTAATCTATTATAGCAGAGGAAAATAGAACAAACTCAAAATCGAGCTGATCTACCGCTGGATCTTTATCCTTGAAATCTTTACCTTGTTGTGTTTTTAGCATTTGAGCCATTTCAATATATACACCACGAAATGCACGCATTGTGTCTTCTGGCAACAGTTCTTCAATTTTTGCTGCTTGCTCTTCTTTGATATCTGTATATTGATCAAGCTGTGTTTTAAGGCGCTGTACTTCCTTAAATTTGTTGATAAATTCACCTCGTGCGGCATCACCTTTAAGGTTGTTGACTTGTTCTGGTTTGCATTCTAATCCTTGTGATTCCATAAATTTTTCAAGCTCGGCAACTGCCTTATCCAGCTTTTCAACCACGACAGGAGCCGGGTCAACAAGCCAAATTTCTTTCGCCCTGCTACTGTTTTCTTTTCCAGAGAACAGTGCTATTGCTTCATCTACATCTTTTTCTTGCCCTTTAAAGTCAAGAATATTACCATAAGGCTTTGTGTCATTCAAAACACGATTTGTTCTTGAAAATGCTTGAATTAAGCCATGTTGTTTTAAGTTTTTATCAACATACAAGGTGTTTAGATACTTAGAATCAAATCCAGTTAAAAGCATGTCCACCACAATAGTGATATCAATTTTATTTACATGCGAATAGTCGGAATTAGGATATTTTTGGTCTTTGATTCGTTTTTGCATATCTTGATAGTATAAATCAAATTCGTTTATGCTGTGATTTGTGCCGAACTGCTTATTATAGTTATCAATGATGTTTTTGAGTGCAGCCTTTTTCTTTTCCGGCTCTTGTTCATTATCAGCTTTTTCTTGCTGTAGGTCTTCTTGAAGCTGCCTGACATCTTTATTCCCCTCGGCTGGTGGAGAGAAAACACAGGCAATGTTCAATGGCTTAAAGCATTCGCCCTCGTTCTTTTTATGTTCCTCTTGTAACGACTTGAAGAGCTCAAAATATTCTATTGCATCATTGATAGAAGCTGTGGCAAAAATCGCATTGTAACGTCGATCATTAGTAACGGCATCGTGTTTAGATAGTATTGCTTCGACAATCGCTTTTTTACTTACACTGTCAGAAGCCTTTGCTGCTTTTTTGACATCTTCCGGCTTAAAATAATCGATGTGAAAACGAAGCACATTACGGTCATCAATGGCATTCGTTATTGTATAGGCATGCAATTCTTTTTCAAAAACATCTTTTGTTGTAATATATGAACCGAAATCACCATTAACTTCCTTGTACATTGCATTTTCTTCAAATATTGGCGTTCCGGTAAAGCCGAAAAGCTGTGCTTTCGGAAAAAAGTTTTTAATAGCTGCATGGTTATCGCCAAACTGTGAACGATGACATTCATCAAAAATAATAGCAATACGTTTATCGGAGAGCTTGGCTAAGCGATCTTTATAGGTTGGTTCGCCCCTTTTCTTTTTCTCCTGATTACGCTTGCTATCTTCATCAAGAGCAAGGCCAAGTTTTTGAATGGTGGTAACAATAACTTTGTCACGATAATCATCCGAAGTAAGCCGTTTAACTAAACTTTCCGTGTTGGTATTCTCTTCAACGCAGCCCTCTTGAAATTTATTAAATTCCAATCGAGTTTGTCTATCAAGGTCTTTTCGATCAACGACAAATAAACACTTCTCAATTTCAGGATTGTCTTTCAAAAGTGTTGATGTTTTAAACGATGTAAGTGTTTTTCCACTTCCGGTAGTATGCCAGATATATCCGTTGCCACGATTCTGATCGATACAATCCATTATTGCCTTAACAGCGTAAATCTGATAAGGACGCATAATCATCAATTTTTGCTCACTTACCACAAGAACCATATAACGACTTATTAATTGTCCGAGAGTGCATTTTGGCAAAAACTTATCAGAAAAGTCATGAAGATGGGTAATTTTATTATTTTCCTGGTCTGCCAACTGATAAATGGGCAAAAAACGCTCGTCTGCATTGAAACTAAAGTGCTCCTTGGGATTGTTCGCGAAATAATATGTATTACTCTCATTACTCACGATAAAAAGCTGCATAAAGCAAAGCAAAGAGTTTGTATAACCATTGCCTGGGTCATTTTTATATTCTACAATTTGCTCCATTGCTCTTTTAGGTGTGATTTGCAGTGACTTCAGTTCAACCTGTACAACAGGGACACCATTGATGAGAATGATAACATCATAACGATGATTGCTATTATCCGTGTTAATGCGCAACTGGTTTATTACTTCAAATTCGTTTTTACACCAGTCCTTAATATTTACAAGAGTGTATTGTAGGGGCGTGTCATCATCACGCTTGAAGGTGTTGATTTCTCGTAAAGTTTTGGCTGCAGTAAATACATCCGCTGTGATAACACTATCCCTGAGGCGTGCAAACTCAGCATCGCTTAACTTTACACGATTTAATCTTTCAAAATGCTCTTTAAAATTAGATTCAAGTGCTGCTTTATCTCGAATGTCTTCTCGATGTATGTATTTTAAATTACGAATTTTTTCAATAAACTCTTCCTCTATTTGCTGTTCAGATTTCATGGTTAATCTCCTCATAACTATAAAATAGTAATTGCCAAAGCCTTTTTCAAATCTTTGCAACGTCTACTTTGTTTTTATAAGTAACTCAATTAACTCATAACTAACACTATTATTCTTACAAAGCTCTATTAAAGCATGACGGGCTATTTAATTTGCTTTGCATAATTGTTCTCTCATCGGGGTATAAATGTACATCTAACATGAAGCTCACGGGCAAGGCCTTCTTGAGACAAGCACAGTTCAATCGCACTTTTTAAACGCTTCGCTTAACTCCATTTAAGATCACATAATTATTGCACAGATAACCATAATGCATTATATCATGCTTCAGGCTTATTACCCATAGCGCATTTCGTATTCAGTTTATTATTCATATGATACAGTGGGGTTGCCAGAATTCTTTTAATTTACATTTCTACTGCAACCAAGAGTACAGGTTTGTGTTAGGCAAAAATAGTAAAAAAGAGAGATTGCATGAAATGTTGCTAAATGATCCTATAGTGGTGATGTTTTTATCCGTTATAACGTTAATCTGTTGTGAGCCGAATTATCAAGATAGTAACATTGTATCTATTTGTCTTTGTTAACATGAACACCTCGATTCGCTGTGTCTACATCTATAGCCTAACATCAAAGTGCTGAGAGAACACTGGAGAACATACTCCCATAGCCTCTCGGCATTGAGAGGTTCCTAAATGAGCAATGACGGTAATTATGCAAGTTGTTTACTGGAAATGGGGTGCCCCCGGTATGTCGGGCTGGTTTCCATAGGGAATTGGGCATGGCAAAGAAGCCACGGTCCGAATCTTTTTTGAAAAGGTCAGCGTGGCTGCTCCGGGATTTTTGTGTGGCTCAGGCTACCAAAAGAGTCGACTTCAGATCGATGTCAATCTCGTGATGCCACGCATCCAGGTGCTGACACATCATGATCCCGAAGATTCGCGTGATCCACATTTTGGTACTGCGATGGCTGGCGGCTTCAAGTCTATAGTCTACCTTTTCCCGCTTGTTGGAACGCTCAACTGACGTTCTACGTTTGTAGACATCCTTCCACATGTCGCTGTCACGTGCCACAGGTGGAAACAAACGCGGATTGTCCTTGGTGTAGGTGTACACGCAGCGACCATAAGGCGAGTTGGAACAAGGTGCATCACAAGTACAGACGCCCTTTTGCATCAAGGGGCAGCGATACTTGCGTCGCCCACGGCTACGGTCGTAGCCATTGTCTTTCATGGCCAGACCCTTTTGGCAAATGGGTACGCCCGAAGACGAAACTGAGATGTTGTCTTTGTATTTCTTGTTGCCCGTTTGGCGCTTGTTTAGGTCGATGAAAGGGATGGTACCCTTGGACTCAAAATAGCGGTAAAAGGGCATGGCATCGTGTGCAGCGTCGAGTAATACCCTCTTCCAATGCCAGTCTGGATAATACTGTTCAAACTCCTTGATGCCAACGACCAGTGAGACCGAGTCATGGCGGGAGGCTGGTCCAAGTCTCGGGTACAGTGGCAGGTCTGCGTGGCTGTCGGAAGCGGTGAACATGTAGAGATGGTAGCCAAAGTAATGGCAGTTGCGATGGCTATCCCAGCCGATATTGCAATCGGGTTGTGAATAGAGGCGATTGCAGGTGCAATCCTGGATTCCTTGCACCCGACAGGAGCAAATGCGCTTACTGCGAGGAAAGGCAGCCGTCCGAATCGGTGTTCCATCTCCAGCGACCGAGAGCGCCGACACATCACCTATGAGTCCAAGTTTTGCGGAGACTTCTACAAACTGCTCGCGAAATAACGACATAAGGATGTCGGTAGGTAACGCTCTGGGTGCAGGGCGGCGCACAAGGAGTCGATTGACCAATCGTTCTACCTTTTTGGGTGTAGTCGTTGGTGCTTTTTCACCCTTCTTGCCTTTGACTGGCTTCTTATTCCGTTTTGGTTTGATTTGGCCAGAGATATGAGAGCTAGTTAGGGGCCAAAAACGAGCGAAGAGGTTATAAAAGGTACCGACACCAGGTGTATGACCGGGCTTAAAACCACTGATGATGGCGTAAAGCGGCACCCGTCGCAATTCGTCAACCCAAGCAGTGATGGAGGTCTGACCGACTTGTACCATGAGCAGGTAAGCGCGTAGCAGATCGGCGGGGTCAGTGGCTTGAATGCCCCGAGTGGCGTACTGACTATTCAATAAAGATGCAGTGCGGGAGAGGTCGAGTAGCCAGAACTTCTCGATGAATGTCCAGTCTTTGGCGACAAGCATGAGAATGCCGCCAGAGTAATGGGTACGTAATTGTTCGAGAACGAAAGATTGGTACTGGTCGTGCGCACGAATTGAAGGTAACATGGGGTTGACTACCCCTTTCGTCGAGGCTAGAGTTGGATGGCTCTGCACCGCGATTATTGGGGTGGTTTTTACATGTCAAGTGTTATTTGCAGATTTTTGAGATGTTTTTTCGGCGGATTTCGAAAAGAAACTTCCATTTTTCAAACCTAAGAAGGTGCGACGACCACGTCAGTGGTGGAGGAAACGGCAAAAACCTCAAGACCATCAAGCCTTGAGGAATCAATAAGAAACAAATGCCGAGAGGCTATTCCCATTCATGGAGGAAAAGTTGTTTCTTAAGGTGAATTGGGAGAAGACAGTGGTGGATGAGGCATGGAAAGTGAAGTTTCTTGGATTCTCATTCTACCAATGCAAAGGAAAGATGAGAATCAGAATCCACCCGAAATCCGTTGCAAAGATGAAAGCCAAAATAAAAAAGCTTACATCAAGAAGTAATGGAATGGGAAATGTGGACAGAGCAATGAAGCTTCGTCGCTACATTATGGGATGGGTGAACTATTTCAAAATAGCGGACGTGAAGAAACTGCTTCAGACCACAGACGAATGGATGAGAAGGTGAATTCGCATGATTTACTGGAAACAATGGAAACGGGTGAGGACGAGGTACAAGATGCTACAGTCATTCGGAATCCACGAACAGAAAGCATGGGAATACGCCAACACAAGAAAGAGCTACTGGAGGACATCCGATAGCCTAATCATTTCCAAATACCTTGGTAACAACACCCTAAAGGGTTTGGGTTTCTTATCTTTCTCCGATTACTACCGACAAGTCACAGCGGAAACTTAGGAACCGCCGTATACCGAACGGTACGTACGGTGGTGTGGGAGGTCGGCTACTCAACTAATGGGTAGCCTCCTACCTGATTACATATTGTTTAGTCACTGATCAGTCTTTCGATCCTGCAAACGAGGACAAAAAATTCACACAATCACCCATAGGAGGGATACTATCCTCTACCAACGCAATTTCAAGTACTGTTGGCTCATTACAAGATAATAGTGATCCAAGGATATCACCATTTATGTCTTCCAACCCTCCTCTCACATCTCCTTTTTATTTTTCAATAGATACAAGAGTAGAGTAGTGGTTGGGTGTTGTCTAGTGCCCTTGTTATACAATTGCAAGGATCTGCACTTTTAAGCTGCAAAACTCTGCACTTCTATTCTGCAATAAACAATAGAGGCATGCCATCGTGGCAAGGAGTTGAGATTCTTTCGGGTACACGAGTTAGTGGCTTTGCTACAAAAGAAAAATGAAGATGGGACGTTAGCACGGTTTCACAGAATGATAAAACTGCGAATTACTCATCTTAGATGAAATGGGATTCACACCGTTCCACCAAACGGGTGCACAACTGCTATTCCACGTGGTCTCACATTTTTACGAGAGTCGAAGCGTTATTGTGACGTCTAATCTGGAGTTCGGTCAATGGGGAACCATATTTGGGGACAACCGACTCACTGCCGCACTAGTCGACAGATTGGTGCACTATGCACACATACTAGCCTTCACGGGTGAAAGTTACAGATTGAAACATGCACTATCTAGCGTGAAGTCCTAATATTCTGTGTTAGTAGTGCCCTATGCAAAAATTCTTTGCAAAACTATGCACTTTTTACTTGCAAAACACATTCTATCCCCTGAGCGGTCGCTAAGTGCGTTTTACCGTTAGGTTGTTCCCTACATAACGGTAAAATCTATTTTGTGTGCGCTCTCGGGCACGCGGCTTGTCGTCAGGGCTACCGCGTCCGATATATGCGTCTGCCTCGACTGTTGGATGACCTGTATCTCTCAAGAGGCGATGGAAGCTACGCAGACCGGATACGGCAGCTGGCCAAAACGGATCTACTCATCCTGGACGATTGGGACTTAGCCCCCATGACCAGTGCGCAAGCGCGAAGTATTGGAGGTTCTGGATGACCGCACAGGTACGCGAGCGACCTGCATCGCCAGCCAACTTCCGTTTGAACTCTGGCACGAGCAGATGCCCGATCCGAACGTGGCGGATGCCGTGATAGATCGTATTTCGCATCGGGCTCATCGAATTGTGATGCGTGGAGAATCGATGTGAACGAAGGGAGACCCCTTGCAAGAGGACGAAACATCTGGTAAATAAGAGTCAGGAGAGTAAGACGTGAAAGGTGGCCGGGATTTACCTGAATCACTGGCCTAGTACTTACCGCATTGAGTGGATAATTTAGAAGTAATATGCAGTAGTAACTCATCCCAATCGAGGAGGAAGTATTTTGAATCTTGAAGAAATTATTCTGCTGTCGGATATAGTAAAACTACCAAAAGAAACTCTGAAGGACATATGTATCAACTTGGACGTTCCTGATACAGGGTCTATTGGTGAACTCGCGGAGAGAGTTTGGAATAAAGAAAAAGAAGGGCAGCAACAGAAGTCTATTGTTTTTGAGACGTGTAAAGATCGAATTTTTTGCGGGCGGACTTCATCAATGTGGTATTACTCCACTTCTGAAGGAATTCGAGGAGTTAAAGAATTACTTAGGCAGGGTACAAACGACTTCGATCCTTTTGAGCACATGCGTATTCCAGACAGAGAGAGTTTGACTAGCGATCCGGTTTTAATTTGTGCCGCAGAAGGTGAACAAGAAGGAGAATACCTGCTTCGTTACACTTATAAAACAGGAGTCACCCGAGAAGTTTTTATGGATTCTGTTTCAACTCATGCCCGTAGTGCTGTAACAACGGTTCGGGTGAATGAGGAGCAGGGCTACATATAAATTCGAACTGAACCAAAAGCCGCTAATCGAATCGCTAAAACATTTGCACAAGCTATCCGACAGCATGTAACCATCGGAGTCAAGCCGATTATGTCTCGTTTTGGATACAATGTCGAGGAAATTGCAGACGCTCTTGGAGGAGAACTCGTGGATGCCGTAGGGAAACCTCAAATATACCTCGATGAATTTACTCAAAACCATGCTACTTCCGTAATTCGTATTCTTGAGGCTTTAGACTCATATTTTGAATCCGAAGATATTGAAGAACTTCAACAAAAGTTGAACGAGGCGCGAGAACTACTGGGTGACGAATATGCTGCGGTTCCATTTACTGTGCTGATTTTGAACGGGATGGAGAAGGTTGGTCTAGGGGTGAAGGATCGCGATTTGCGTGGCCTTCCTTTGTACGACTATCTGAAGTCCAATCTTGAACACCAAGGCGGTTATGTTCAGTTTTTCGTTAATGAGGATGGAGTTGAGCATCAATATACAGTTAAAATCGGGTTGAAGACGAACAGCATATATTTCATCACACCTGCTACAGAACAGGCAATGACGTATGTCCGGAAGCGTTTGGTTTTGGATTAATTTTAGTCCGTAGGAGTGGTATTTGTGCCGGATTTGTGGGATGTAGACCATTGGGTCGAAGAAGCAGCATTGTTGCCAATTACAAAGTTCTATCCATCGGCCATCACCTCTAGTACCTCCGTGCCTGTTCAAGACGTTTTTCACAAATTGTTGACCTTCGTTCAAGAAGATAGATTATTCGTCCGTTGGCAGATAATATGCCAGTCATATGACTGTGTGCGAACCATTGCGGAAGTGGATGACATTCATGAGTCTGTTGGATCAGTGGTTCATTGCTACTTCTGCGAAGAAGAGTACGAGATCAGCACCGACATGCTTTGCCCTGTGTTTGGATTCAAACAGCATTTTCGAGAAAAGATTCGACAGAGAGCAAAAAAAAAACATCATTTGCTGCACCGGCCAGGTCAGAGGTTTTGAACAGCACTCGTAAGCCGGCTGTCGCACTTTCAGTAGCATTGAATTCACAGGATGTAGAGTTGCTTCAAAGCGTAGCACCGGGTGTGGCCGAGATACACATACATGAACATAATTATTACGGAGGTGTAAAGATGAGCGATCAAAAAACAGAGGTTAACATTGGGTCCATTCAAGCGAACCAAAGTGCATTTGCCATTGGTGATAACAATACTGTAACCACAACCAACCACTTAGGGCAGCAAGTAAAGGACGCTACCGAAGCATTGATTGAGGCTCTGAAGGCTCATGATATTCCACAAGATACACGCAAGGATCTTATCGGTACGGTTCAAACGGCGGCTGCTCAGGCAAGAGAGGACAAGCCTAACAAAACATTGATTCAAATACTTATGACGACGGTTAAAACAATGGTTTCGGCCTTTGAAGCATCTCCAGCTTTAATTACTGCTTACGAAGCTTGGGCGCACGCGCTCCATCCCGTCTGTTTAACCTAGAGTAAAATACCCGTCCGATCGATGGGTAGAAACACACGATTTTTTCGGGTATTGTTGCTTGACAAAATATACCTAAATTGGTAACTAAACCAATTAAGTATACTGAGGAATTCAAGTCCATGATTGTTGCCCTCTATGGACTTCTGTCAAGGTGCTAGACACAAAAAGAAGAACTATTTAGGTGATGACTGCAGATAGTAAATCTTCCATTTATTGAGGCGTTTTGTACTGAATAGCTGAATGAATTCTGTTACGATGATATCGACCCTCAATGTATTGAAATAACTATGGTTTTGCGTCTTCGTAGGATTTGAATACGGTTCTGTAGACCATCTCTTTTTTCAAGATGGCATGAAAACTTTCGATAGGTGCGTTGTCGTAGGGACACCCTTTGGATGAAAACGATTGACGGATGCCCAGACTAAGCAGTTTCTCTCGGTACTCATGACTTGTATACTGACTCCCTCGGTCTGAGTGGAGGATGACCCCATGTTCCGGTCTCTGCGTCGTGACTGCCTGATTCAGAGCGGATAGTACACAACTCTTATCCATTGTTTTACTATAATTTCATCCGATCATCTTGTTTGTGGCTACATCCATCATGGATCCTAAGTAAGTCCACCCATCCGCTACAGTGTGTAAATACGTGATATCACTAACCCGTTTTTCATTTTTCTTAGTGGTAGAGAAATCCCACTTGAGTACATTTTCGCCTTCGTTATATACGGCGTCTGCTTGATAAGGTCTGTATTTTTTGATCACGATAGACCTCAATCCCAGACTTTTCATGATACGTTGCACTCGCTTTTCACTGACTGCGAACGGTACATACAACTGATTCATCTCTTTCCGAATTTTAGTGGCGCCATAGACGCCGTCTTGTTCATGATCAATCCTGATGATTTCTCGTCTTAGTAGCTTGTTTTCTTATTTTAATCGTCCATCTGGGCGTTTTTGCGCACAGAAATAATAGCTGCTACGACCGATTCCCAGCACCTTACATACTTTCTTTATGGAATGTTTTTCATACTGGGATGCGGCGACATCAGCCAGTTCACGCACACTTACCTTTTGGCGAATATGGTCATAGCCTTTTTTAATATTTCATTTTCCTCTTCTAGTTCCCGAATGCGATTCTTGAATGTCTTGATATCCAGGGATGTCACCGTATCATTCTCTACAGTGATTTCCTTACGCTCATTAACCCATTGATAAAGCGCCATTTTACATAGACCATATTCGTTCGTGATTTCTGATGGCGTCTTCCCATTGCGATAGAGTTCAACAATCATCGCCTTACATTCATCAGAATACCTAGTTTGTTTTGCTCCCATTTTGTTCGAAACACCCTTTCGATAGTAGTCTACCAGTCCTTTCTTTTGTGTCCACCACTTTATACTAGGTCCACATTGCCTTTTAAGGTGAGTGAAAAACGAGTACAGCGCATCATGAAAAACGTAGGTCTTCGATCCGTCGTCATTAAAAAATATCGACCTTATAAAAAGGATGCTGTATAACGGGGGAAATATACTCAAGCGGGATGTTTCTACGACGAAAAGAAATGAAATATGGGTGAGTAATATCATCTAATTGAACACGGTTCAAGACGGTTATTGTTATCTGGCCTCCATCATGGACTTAGCCATAAACAAAATAATTGGATGGTGTTTTAGCAAAACCATGGATAGATCCTGTGTATTGTCAACTCTACACCAAGCGATAACGACACAGCGGCCTCTCAAGGGCGTGATTCTTCACTCGGATCGAGGGAGCCAGTATACGAGTCACGAGTACCGTGAAGAACTGATTCAGCAAGGATTTCGACCATCTTTTTCAGCTACAGGATGTCCCTACGACAATGCGCCAATCGAAAGTTTTCATGCTATTTCGAAAAATTAAATGGTTTACAAAACAATTTTTACCTCTTATGAAACCGCATTGCCTCAGGTATTTCAGTATAGTGAAGGGCGCTACAATCGCAACCGAATTCACTCAGCGCTTGGCTATAAAACACCTCAGCAGATGGAGGATCTATTGTCTGCGTCAGTTGCGTAAAATAGTTCTTCGATTTGTGTCAAGTAACTTGACACAGGTCCATTAGAGGTTGCGAAAGACATCAAGCAATGGATTAAACATCTCTTGAAAGAAGGTCACTGCGGTCACTGCTCACCCTCCTCAAACTCACACGAACCTTCAGAAACTTTCATGGTTGTGAGCTGCCGGGGTGCTTTGGAATAGTCATAGTATGGCCCTGTATACCCAAGCTTCTTCAAGAGAAGATACTGAAGTGGTGAAGCCACTCTGCTCCAAATCTTCCAGTCCCCTTGCTCATACTGATATCCTTTATGAGTGGAATTCCTTTTCGAGGTGAAATCTTTTAGATGGCCATCGTCAATGAACACTTCGTACAAATCAAACAGTGCTCTTGCTCGTTCCCTGAATGACTTAAGAAAAAGTGCTTCGACTTTGTTCGGGAGCTCAGATTCAAACTGTTTCCAGGTGCTCTCATCGGTGTTAGTCATAATCCCGCGTCTGAGCCAATCCTTTAAATCGGGTCTCGTCTTCCGTCTAGATGGGTTGTCTATATAATAGGATTTTTCCCATTTCAGAATCAGTTCGCTGCTAGTCAGTTCCTCAATGGTTGCTTGTAGTAGCAGAAAAGGTACGGGGTAGATTGGTTCCGAACGCCCGACAGCGATTGAGTGGTTCAGCTTACGCCATAACCGCCGTTCTTCAGGAGACATTGCATACAACTCAGACCACGTTTCGTTGAAGAATTGCTGAAGGTTCCTAAAGTCAATCAGTTCATGCACTGACGCGGGTCGCAAAATCTCTCTTTCACATTCCCACTCTATGGCCCTTTGCCGTTGTGTGCCAATTTTGGACCATGAGACGAACGTTCCGTACGCGATGGATATCAAGTCTGAAACACACTCCGCACACTTGTCTATCTCATCCTTCGTCCTCGCGGTATCCTGAGTTGATGCAACTAAAACCTGGAGGCCTGCTTGGCCTTTGTCGGTCTGATTTCTTAACTGGAACTCGTAACCCGGCACCTTGTACGTTCCTTGTAACCCAAGATACTCACCTTGAATCCACATTATGGTACGATTGGACTCTTCACCTCGATTTATGTCCACAACACATTCCCCCCACTTCAGTTATGGTAATATTATACTTATTTAGTAAGCTCAACTTTAGCAGGCCGTAAATTGACGTCGAGGCTTGCTGTCATTGGTCACATTGGTCACATTGGTGATCCATTTTCGATCTTGACCATCTAATTTACACCAATGAGAAAGCATCCTTAGATTGGTAGAATGCGTTTGCAAAAACAAATCAACCAAGAAGAAGGATGCCATGACTATGATAGCTCATTCGTCTACTTCTCGACAACTCCCAAATTCTTTTAAAATTGTATTTGATAATCTTCATATCGGACACCACCTTCGGCGTGCTGGCGTTACAGAATGTTGGATTTTCCTGCCTCGCCCTCTTTCGCATCATCCTGATGCTTATTTTTCAGCATAAAAATTGGTTGCATATGCTCGAAAGTCAGGACTCACATGCGCTACCTAGTCAAGATGCTGTGTACCGTTTCCTCAATCATCGGAGCTTCTCCTGGCGCAAATTTCTACTCTCGTTGTCGACACACACGGTGCAACAGGTGTAGCCGATTACTTCCGACCGAAATGTACCGGTGTTGATCGTAGATAACTCCGTTTACGATCGAGGGCGTAGTCGTGCGGTGGAGTTATTGGCTCGTGTCCATGATCATACGGTCAACCGATTCGTTAAAGGATTTCGCATGCTGACACTCGGATGGTCTGATGGCCATACTTTTGTCCTCATCGACTTTTCTCCCCTCAGTTCCTCAAAGAAGGAGAATTGATACACGGAAGCGAACGTTCGCATGGACAAGAGGATGGTAAGATATAAACGTCGTTAAGAGGCGATCCATTCGACACCCGATGCGGTGATCCAACTCATTGGTCACGCGTTACAAGCGGGCATACCAGCCAATTGCGAACTTATGGATAGTTGGGTTACCCATCTTCCCTTACTTCATGAGTTGCATCAAGAAGGGTTGTTCGTTATTAGCATGGTGAAAGCCATGAAATAGTGATATCAATGGGAAAACCAACTGCATACTTTGCGTGAACTTTTTCAAATCGCCAAGCCCTACTTTAGCCGCAAACAGATTTTGTCGTCTGTATGGGTGGAACTGGTGCCTAGTCTACTAGGTAAGATTGTGTTTGTGAAACATCGTCACAAAAAACGAGAATGGTTAGCCATTCTGAGCACAAACGTTACCCTATCATTTGAAGAAATCATCCGGATCTACGGCATGCAGTGGGATATTGAAGTCTTTTTCAACGCATGTAAATCGCTGCTCCGATTGGACAAGGAATTTCAGGGTCGCTAGTACGATATGATGATAGCGCATACCACTATCGTATGTACTCGCTATATCATGCTGGCTTGAGAATCGCTTAAAATGGAAGACCTAAGAACCCTTGGTGGTTTATTCCGCTTAATGCGTGACGAATTGGTCAACCGAGATTGGCGTTTGATCTCTGGTCACTCGTTGAACCGATTGCATAAGGAGTCGCTATTAACTTACAGCAGGTGCAGTGGCAACTTCTAAATTGGATATCCTCTCTGCCTAGTTATATCAAGGGGTATCTGTCACTTTTGACATGCGAAAGTTGAGTAATTAAGTAACATAGGGGCTAATATTTAAATTTACATACATAAATCAGGATATTATGTGGAGATTGGGCACTCAACTGACAATTAGTTATCTGAATATAAAGATAAAAAACATAAATTATATCATATTATAATGTTGAGTTTACACTGTATATGGTGTGATATGATGAATGTAGTTTAATATATACACTATATGTGTTGTTTGATGTTGACAGATCCAATTACTCTGTCTATTATAAAGATTAGGCTAATTAATAGATTGGGAGGTGGTTTTAATGAGTGTTAAGTTCTCTTTTTCCTGATGCTGATGCATATTTGTCAAGTGATCTTTCTATGCATGTAGCAAATCTATTAATTAGGAGTGTGTTCACAGGATTAGATTAGACTAACGACGGGGTTCGGTTTGAGACTTTCACAATAGATGTTCACGGTAGTCCGTTGTTGCAAAGGAAGCCGTTACTTAAAATTTGTCTTGAAAGCGAACCACTTAAACGAGAGGATTTACAACCTGAATCAGTCGCACTCCGTGAGCTTAAAAAGAGGTTGCTATTTTAATTGCATCTCTGTAGAGGTCCAGCCACATGGCCATCAATCTAGAGATTCTTTTCACCACAACAAGGATACAGAGCAATGACAGTCCCTTTTGCTGTTTTCACCCATTATTATAGGGCAGATGGGTGAATTAAAACCCGTCTTAGAATGTGTTTTCCTTCATTTCATTGGCGCTACCCTTTCAATGGAAAGGGATTTTGTTATTGTGGAAAATTGGGCATTAGAGTTCACACCTAATAATTGGGAGGATATCTATGTTGAACTATTTAGGCATGAATGGAGCCGAAGGATTGGCTCGATTGGAACATTATCATATGCTATGGACATCACGGCGAGAGGAGATTGATCCGCGAATCGAGGAGGCGGTTGAGAAAGCCAAAAGATTGGCCTCAGAGAAAATGGGAACTGAAAATGTGGACGTGTATATTACGTATGAAGGTGAGGTACTCATTCGAGTTAGCCCACATGAGACCAAGGACGAGATGGCAGACTTGACGAATTTAGTGGTTTTCTCGCGGCACGGTTACGACGATGACGAGACGTTGAGTCGGATGATTGGTAAAGATTGCGAGGAAGGGCCTTACGATCCGGGTAAGCGTGAATATTACAAAGAACTAATCGATGTCAATTATGACCTATATACGCTGGACAGCGAAGAGTTCGACTGCTCTTCTCCATCCATAGTTCGTCTAGAATTAAGAGAGCTAGAAGAAATCATTATAATTCAACGGAATTTAGCGTAAAATGGTCACTCGTCGCCTGCCTTCTCGACGCCATACTTTGGCAGGATAACGGTCTGGTGTTAATAGAGACATCTTTGAAGTACATTGAAGTATGGTACAACCTTGAGCGCATTCACTCATGGATGGCTTACATGTCACTGATGGAGTATGAAAAAAATATTTCCAAGTGCTAAGAATTCAAACAAGTTAAGTAGCACAAAAGCACTAATGGTATAATGTGAAAACTTATAATTTATCAGTTTGGTTGGTGTCCATTTTATTGACTTAATACCATGTAAATCCAACTATCCACAAGTCTCTAATCATATCACTAATATTTTTTATCTTCTTAAGAAGCATTGCCAAGCTTGTCTCTGCTTGCGATCTTCTGAATTCTGGTCTCTCGCATCCAATTGTTCCTGAATTTCTGTAGTCCGCTTCTGTATTTTCATTACGTCTTCTTGAATTTCAACAGTGCACTCCTGCAACTTCTCCGACCGCCGTTGTTAGTAATATGTCATGACAGCCACCGCAAGCGTGATTAAAGTAACTGCAAAGGTCAAAACACCCGCTTTATCGTTCAACCAATTCCAGAAATCCGTCGCAACTGTATGCACTCCATGCGACACAATGCTCAACCCGCTATCCAAACCGTAAATGCACATTTGGCGCTTGTGTGTGCTAATTGCCATCGAATGTTACACAAATGCCGACCATGGCTCACGATTACGGACCTGAAATTATTACTTCCCGAGCAATTAGGTCGTGTGTGACGCGCACGAAACGTGGCGCATAGTCAAAGCGCTCGCAGGTGAATAACACAGGAAAGGAGGTGATAATTATGCTGAAGTTTGAGCGGAAGTGGCTTTCCTACACGCCTCAAGCAGTATATTACATTTTCAATCACGACGGCAAAGAAGAAATTGTGGAATTGGACATTGAGGCTCGACTGCTAGCCGGGCAGCTATGTGTGGCAAACAGTTGGAACGACACGGAAGCCGAGGAACTTGTCGCCCGTGAAGCAATAGTGGAGAACATAATACCGGTTGACGATAATGGACTCAAGAAAAAAGTACGTCAAGTCCATGGTCACCACCCATGCATACAAAATGCTT
The DNA here is from genome assembly GCF_022606465.1 of Sulfoacidibacillus ferrooxidans. Classification (NCBI taxonomy): domain Bacteria; kingdom Bacillati; phylum Bacillota; class Bacilli; order Caryophanales; family Alicyclobacillaceae; genus Sulfoacidibacillus; species Sulfoacidibacillus ferrooxidans. The sequence continues at coordinate 4,390 of NZ_JALBUF010000018.1, read as the reverse complement.
TTGACGCAAGACGCGCAGGCAGACAAATTACTGACTAACGCGTGTAAGTGTCAGCGCTCGCATAAAAAAAGGACCGCCACCAAAATATCCTGGTGGCCCTTCAATTTATCCACCTATACCCTCCTGTGCATATCCGTGTTCAGTGATATTAAAGTTGTATACTGACTTTCCTTATAAAACAAGGGTTTCTAGCACTCGTGAAATTTACGGACGATAAGTAATGTTGTATACTAACGGATGCCCATTTCACCGAGTGGCTCTCCAAAATCCTCTTCATTAGACCGTTTCATAGGGATTTAGTTTGCCAGCATACGACTTTATTAACCCAGTACACAACTTAATTATCACTGAACAGTTATCTGCATAAAACGTGTGGACGGACGTTTCGATCTGATGAGCACGCCGATTCACGAGACGAAATATCCAGAGAAGTGGTCGAGTTACATGTGTGCGATGGAGCAAGGGTACTCCCTACGCAAATGCGCCGAGCTTGTCAGGATCTGCCTTCAAACTTCATTTGAATGGCGTCACAAGATTCTTCATGCCTTGTCACAGATCAAATCTCAGACGCTCAAAGGCATTGTAGAGGCGGACGAGACCTATGTCCTGTACTCCGAAAAGGGAAAGCGTGGGTTTGGTATTAAGTCAATAAAGTAGACACTCCAAAATAAAGAAATTATAATTTTTCATATGCTACTATGAGTACTTTTGTCCTACTTAATTTGCTTAAATTATCACCTTTTAAAAATATCTTCTTTCATACTCAATCGGGGACATGTAAGCTGTTGATAAGTGAATGCACTCACGATTGTACCACGCTTCGAAGTAGGGCTACTCACTCTTGCATTTAGTCATTCCATAGCGTCATTAAAAGCGAGTTTATCCATGTAGAGACGTACAAAACGCGCAAACGGGCGCATAGAGACATCTGGGAGTACATCGTGATTTGGTATAATAGGTTGCGGATTCATTCTTCGATTGGATATAAGACTCCTGTTCAATTCCAATCGAAGTATTTCAAAAAGGTGAAGAAGGCTGGCTAAATTCAGGTTTCTATACGTCATCCTATTTTGATATTATCTATTTGAGGTGTCTACCCTGTTGACTTAATACCACGTGCACCACATCCGCATGTCGGGGAAGCCGGAGAGCGCGCATCGAGAGATTTACCGAAAGCTGCATATAACGGACTCGCTGCGACGGGAACATCGAATCGCAGACCGAAGGTTGTAGTGCCCGAAAAAAGTAGTTACCAAGACAGGACGCAGGTTGGTCCGGACTTAGTCGGAAAGTCGGAATAAGACAATTTTATTGCTTCTTCTTTGAATTCTTTGTCGTACACTCGCATCTGGATTCCTTCTTCCTTTCTTATCATTCTTTCCAGAAGTACGGGTTTACTGACTTAACTAAAATAATACTGCTCCACGGTTGCTAGACGTCTACTAGGGAATGCAGCACCGCTGGGATAAGAGCCGATGGCGATGGCTCTGTTGATCGCCTGTCTTCGCAGAAGGATAGAACGAACTTCCCGATGAAGAAGCGTATATAACGTGGAAGCGATCTTTGCGTACACCGTGTGACAGTACGAACAGGGCAAAGCGGATCATCTTGATGATCGGACGTAGGACCCTTGATCTGAATATAATACTAGTAATTGAATTGTGAGTAACCTGTTGTATGTATGTTGTATTTTTGGCGCAGTGATCGGAAAATACCATTCTGAGCAATCTGAAATAAGGATTCGAACAAAAAGACCACCACTTGACAAGGCATTCATAAATTTAATGCAACGCTAGTGATTCAGTATGTATTCTTGATCATCCAGTATTGAAACCTCTTGAACCGATTTGCCTAAATGCAGGTCGGATAGGTGCAGGAATTTCATTGGCAACTCACCCTTATGTTGAAGATGCAGTTACCCAATGCTTTTTATTAGAGATAAATATTGCTCAAGATTCTTTTTTTCCATTGTTTCGATGATGAGTTTTGCAGTCTTAAGCATTTCGGGAACTTCAGTTGGAACTTCTCCACGTTCAAAGACACCGCACAAATGAGAGTATTCATTGTTTATTCTGTCTGTTAGAACAGCGGGAACACGATCTGTACCAAAGAATTTTTCGAGTTTATCAAGTTGTTTTGTGTCATCAGGGTAATTGTAAAACATCAATATTTCGAGGAACTTACGAGAATTATTACCAAAATTATAAAAACTCGTATAATTACTGTCGTCAATGGTGCTAATTTCTGAGCATTTTAATATTTCGTTAAACAGATAGTTAAACTCAGTAACATATTTTTTCAGATAATTTGGCATTTCGCTTATGTTAGATGTTGTATCTATCCTCTGGACGATATAATATCTAATATTCTTGTCGTTGTCTTTGCCCAGTCTTTTGAGATACTTTAAGAAATCAAGATTATGGGTTGACACAAACAACTGCTCAAATTGGTTAGCTTCAACCAGTTTCACTCTTAAAAGCGAGTAAATGAAAAAAACGTGATTGCCGTCTAAACTCGATATTGGGTCATCAATCCATATAATCGGCTTTTTCGTTTGCGTATTTACATCATCGAGTTTCGCCATAAAATAGCAGAACGCTATTAAGCTACACTCGCCCTCACTTAGGTTATAAGCAGGCTTATCGTTTCGCATAATCCGAAAGCGAATACGGTTTTCACCAGCGGGCACATTTTCAGCTTCCAAAGAAACAAAGTTATGTCCAAAATAATCATTCAAGTAAGCATTAACTCGCCGCGCACCTTCTTCTTCATCATTGAGTTGGCGTAGCTTTGCTTGTTTTTCAGCTATTTTCCGATTAAGAAAAGTTTGCATGTTCTTTTCCTCTTGGGTGGCATTATCACTCACTGCTTTTAGTGAAGCTATTCTTGCTATTTCATTCGTGTAATCAATTGTGGAACAAAAGTCAGCAACTTCTTGCAATCGCAAGGTTTTTTGAGCATCCTTTTTTGCAGTTGATAACTTTGTCGTATAATCGTTGCTTTCCTTAACAATTTCATTGAAGTTATTGTGTAGTGTTATCAGAGCGGCAGAATTGTCTGTTGGAGCAGTAAATGCTATTTCAACTGTTATCTGTGTTTTTTTTTGATTTAGTTGCACGATGATATTATTAAGCGCCGCACAGTAGTCACTTATCGCTTGGGTTCGAGCCGTAATAAAACTATCAATTTCAGGGTGATATTTTGAGTAATACTGTGTCTTATCAATGCTAACTGGTTGTTGAAGTCGTCCAATCTCAGAATTTATTACTGAAATAAGTTCATCTATCTCAGCATCCAATTTTTTTGATTCTTCATCAAAATGAGTATTTATTTCTGCCCATCGTTTTGAGCTTATTGAATTGCCACAGAAAGCACAGACATCTTTGCCATCGAGCAATGTTTGACCTTTCTTAACCCATTCATTAAGAGCAGCATCATGAAGTAATTCAATAAGTTTGTTTGACGCACCTATTTTTCTGGAAAGTAGTCCTGCAGATTTATCTAAATATTCGGCGATGTATAAATTTGAAACAACTATTTCTGCTATTTTATCCTTTGGTTGCTCAATAATAGTTTTTTCGTGTTCTGCCTTTTGCGCTTTTGTCAAGTTAACATAACTTACAGATGTCACGTCGGCAATGTCTGTTTTAACTTTGGCGATAGTATAGTTTTGGTCACCGAAGCGTTCAGGATTATATTTTATGCCTGTCTGCCTGTTTGTAGCCTTATCAGACAACTTTCTCTCTAATTCAGAACTCGCTAATGAATGGGCAGTAGTGGCATCTTGTGAAGTTTTTTTCTTATCTTTGAGTTGTTCATGTAACCCCGTTTCACTTTTCTCAATATCAGAACCGATTTCTAATTCTAAAGCGCTAATAGCCTTTTCGATTTCCGCATTATCTAAACCAAGTATTGCAAATGGCTCAATCCCACTATCAGGGTCAATAAGAAAACGCAGATTAGATCGAACAAAATCCTCGTTAAAAACACGAACATCAAGACTATTTGCTGTAATGGTGGTATTACTGATAATCGAACCATCATCAAGTGAGATTTCAAAATTCGGATTTTCGTATCTATCTGGCAAAAGACGAGTTTCTACTGCTCGTAAGATTCGGGATAACGTTGTTTTACCTGAATAGTTACGCCCATAAATGATGTTTATCTTTGTAAACTCAGGGATACTGTTATCCCAATTATAATTGCTGAATACAGCAAGATTGTTTATCTTACTGAATTTCTTAATTATCATTTTGTTCCTCCTAGTATATTAATGTCACGTACTCCAAAGAGTTTTGAGATAAAATTCTCGTAGTGGTCGGGGTACTACGAATTCCTCCTTGGGACCATTGGTTCTCGATCTTGAGAGTGTAGTCCCCGCCTTGCGAGC